>NZ_JABUZF010000252.1:72507-79943 GCF_014897885.1 Halomonas sp. 3D7M
CCAGCGGCCCATATCGATCCCATCTATGCGGCGGCGCTAGCCGCAGCAGTAGATGCTGGGGTTGAGGTGTTGGCTTACGGTATTACGCTAGATTGGCAGGCAGGAGCGCCGGTAGCGGTGCGATTAGCACGACCGCTACCGGTGCGAATTTAACGCTCGATATAAAAACGCTGAATAAAACTGACCCGCTCGGGACTGGCATTGCGGTCGTAGCGAACGTCCAAGTTAAAACGTGTGGGCTCGTCGTGGCGCAGGGCGAAGGTGGCCAAGTGATAAGTGGCATCACCATCGTGCACAGTACGAAAGCTTAGCGACTCTTGGGCGTCGGTGAGGCCTGTCACGTGGCCTTGTACGCTAGCGTTAACGGCACGGGTGCTGCCGTCCTCTTGGCGTTCGCGTACGCTTACATTAACCAATCCGAGACCTGCACTGCGCTGAATTCCGTGCGCTTGGGCAACTTCAGGGGTGAGGAAGCTGGTGGCCACAGCACTGTAATGGATCTCATAGTCGCCTATCCGTACCAGCTGCTCAGCTACCGCTTGTGTGGCGAGGAGCAGTGAGCAAAGCAGCGTAGTAAGCAGGGTTGTTCTGCGTAACGCTCGATAAACCATGGCAGGTCTCCTCTTATGGGTCGATATGGCGAGTTAACGTAAAATAAATTAGCGACGGCGCACTCTAAAAATAGCAATTTCACCGAACAAGTTGGGCCACCACTTGGATGTCCAGTGCCCTTTGTGATCGCCAACCCCTACCGCGCGATCCACAATTACCAACCCTTTTTCACGGCACAAATGCTCGAAGTCGTTAAAGGTAGAAAGGTGGATGTTGGGTGTGTCATACCAGGCATGGGGTAGCGATTTAGAGACCGGCATATAGCCACGTAGGCCAAGATGAATTCGGTGACGCCAATAAGCAAAATTAGGAAAGGTGATAATGCCTTCCTCGGCGACACGTAACATTTCATCAAGCATTTTATCCGGGCGACGTAGTGCCTGAAGCGCTTGGGTCATAATGACTTGATCATAGCTGTTGTCGCAGAAACTACCCAGGCCATCATCCAGGTTATGCTCAATAACGTTCACGCCCCTGGCGACACACTGGGTAATACCGTCGGGGTCGATCTCTAAACCGTAGCCGGTAACATTTTTCTCCTGTGCTAAGCGCTCAAGCAGAGCACCATCACCGCAGGCTAAATCCAGCACGTGAGCCCCTTGGGGCACCCAGTCGTAAATCAGTTCAAGATCCGCACGCATTACAGGGTCTCCTCCCTGGCTGTTTCTTCGATATTCAGCTCTCGGGCGATGCGAGTCATAAATGCGCTGAACAGAGCGTGGTAACGTGGCTCGGGCAGTAAGAAGGCATCATGCCCGTGAGGAGAGTCGATATTGGCATAGCTAACCGATTTGCCAGCGCGGGTGAGCGCGTCGACGAGTTCTCGAGAGCGAGAAGGTGGGAAACGCCAGTCAGTGGTAAAACTAACAACCAGAAAAGGGCACTTTGCTGGTGCTAGTGCGCTGGCTAGGTCGCCTGCTTGAGTGGCTGCGGGATCGAAGTAGTCAAGGGCCTTGGTCATTAACAGGTAGGTGTTAGCGTCAAAGGCGGTGGAGAAGGTATCGCCCTGATAGCGCAGATAAGACTCAACCTGGAACTCGACATCAAACCCAAAGTTCAAATCGTTGCTGCGCAAATCGCGGCCAAACTTACTGCCCATTGCATCTTCGGAGAGGTAGGTGATGTGGCCCACCATGCGTGCCAGTTTCAAACCACGCTTGGGGACCGTGTCGTGCTCTGCATACCAACCGTCGAAGAATTCAGGGTCAGAGCGAATCGCCTGACGAGCCACTTCGTTAAAGGCAATATTCTGGGCGGAAAGCCGGGGGGTGGCGGCAATCACTACCGCATTGGCGACACGTTCAGGGTAAGTCATTGTCCACTGAAGCACCTGCATACCACCCAGGCTACCGCCCACTGCTGCGGCCCAGCGCTCAATGCCTAGTTGATCGGCTAGGCGCGCTTGGCTGGCTACCCAGTCACTGACAGTGACCATGGGGAAATCAGGCCCCCACTGGCGGCCGGTTTCAGGGTTGTGGCTAACAGGGCCTGTGCTGCCATGGCAGCCGCCCAGATTGTTTAGCGATACCACAAAAAAACGGTTGGTATCGATAGATTTTCCGGGGCCGATATGAGCATCCCACCAGCCAGGTTTGCGGTCTTCGTCACCGTGATAGCCCGCTGCGTGGTGGTGTCCCGATAACGCATGGCAGATCAACACAGCGTTACTACGCTCAGCGTTTAACGTGCCGTAGGTTTCGTAGATAAGCTCGTACTCAGGCAGCACCTTGCCACAAGCAAGCGGCAGCGGCGTATCAAATTTCGCTACATGGGGGGTGACGAGGCCAACGGAGTCCGCCGGCCGGTCAACGAAAGTGAGAGTGTCTGAATCAGGCATCGAAAGCGCTAGTCCTGCAAAAAATAAATCCTGCTAAAAAGAGGCCCTGGGGAATATTGCGCGGTTACAGCCCAACCAGTGCGCCAGAGATACCCGCAGCGCGGATCAAAGCCCCCACTACTAAGCCATCCACCAAATTAATCGCAATAAACACCACGATGGGTGATAAATCGATCATGCCGAGTGGCGGAATGACTTTCCGAACAGGCGCCATAATGGGCTCGACTAGCTGCATGACCAGCAAAGCACCTGGGTGGCTAGCATTCGGGGCGACCCAGCTCAGAATAATCATCACAATCATGGCAAAGAAATAGATCTTTAATATGGCGTTAGCCAGTGCCGCAATGCCCGCAATCAGTAGTCCTGGAATGGGCGGCATGCCAACGCCAATCACCATGAAAATTGCCAGCATGCTAACCACTTTCAGCACAAAACCCGCGGCCAGCGTGGCAAGGTCAAAGCGCCCAGCGACGGGACCTAAGAAGCCCTGAAATAGCCCTACAACAGGCTGGGTAATTTTAACCACTGATTGGCTAAGCGGGTTGTAATAATCTGCCCGCGATGCCTGCAGCAAAAAGCGCAGCATCAGTAAGAATAAATAAATATTGATTAACGAGTTAACAAGCATTAACCCGGCACTGCCCACTTGACTACCCATTGCGGCCTCTCCGTTGCAAAGTTACGTATTTAGTTGGCGCTAAGTTCCTTGGACATTGCTTCTGCGCGCTGGGCACAGGCCTGCATGGCGTCGGCGATGGTGGCGCGTAGTTGCGCATCTTCCATGTGCTGAATCGCGCGTTCTGTTGTGCCGCCTGGTGACATAACATTTTGTTTAAGTGTGGCCGGGTCTTTGTCACTGCGCTGGGCCATAGTGGCGGCACCTAGCGCCGTTTGAATGGCCAAGCGTCGCGCCGTGGCGGCAGGCAAGCCTAGTTTGACAGCGGCTTCTTCCATCGCCTCAAACATTAGAAAGAAGTAAGCTGGCGCACTGCCTGATACCGCAGTTACCGCATCAAGCAGGCCCTCTTCTTCAACCCACTCCACAATGCCAACCGCTTCCATAAGCTGTGTTGCTAGCGTGCGTTGCTCCTCGCTCACCGCGCTATTGGCATATAAGCCGCTGGCACCGATACCAACCAATGCAGGCGTGTTGGGCATGCAACGAACTAACGCATTATTACCGCCTAGCCATTGATCAATGGTGGCTGCATCGAGACCTGCCGCGATCGAAATAATCAGCGGTGATTGCTGTTGTACGTTATCCCGCATCGCTTCGCATACGCTGCGCATAATCTGGGGTTTTACCGCGAGTACGACCACGTCGGCGTCTTCGACGGCGGCGTTATTATCGGTGTTTGTGTTAATTCCTAAACGTGCTGCTAAAGGCGTTAACTCGCTTTCATTAGGTGCGGTGGCCGTGATGTCGCTAGGAGACACGCCACTATCGATGAGGCCGCCGATAATGGCGCTGGCCATATTGCCTGCGCCAATGAAGGTAATCTTGCTCGCCATGTGGGTATCCTTATTGGGTAAAAAAGCTGCATCGGGCAGCATGGGCTGTCAGTCGTCTTTACGCTCTTCAATTAGCAGTGTTACTGAGTCGCGTGTTGAGTGGTGCGTGCGCCAAAAATCGCCGTTCCTAAACGTACCAGCGTTGCGCCCTCTAAAACAGCGGCTTCTAAATCGTCGCTCATCCCCATCGATAGCGTATCCAGAGGGGCATCCGGGAGCGCTGTCTGAAGGGTTTCCAAAAGTTGTCGCAAGGCCGCAAGCGGCGCCCGCTGTTCTGCAAGGCTGTTGGCCGGGGCCGGAATCGCCATGAGTCCACGTAGACACAGCCGTGGCAGGGCGGCCACTTCTTTCGCTAGTGCCATTACCTCATCGGGCATGACGCCCGACTTTGAAGCCTCGCGGCTAATATTGACCTGCAAACAAATGTTGAGTGGCGGTAAGTGTTCCGGGCGTTGTTCGCTAAGCCGTTTGGCAATTTTTAAGCGGTCAACGCTATGTACCCAAGCGAAGCTTTCTGCCACTGCGCGGGTTTTGTTGGACTGTAGTGGGCCAATAAAATGCCACACAATACCGTCTAAGTCGGCCAGTTCGACTTGTTTTTCCAGGGCTTCTTGCAGATAGTTTTCGCCGAATTCACGCTGACCATGCTGCCAGGCTTGGCGAATCATGGAAGCGGGCTTTGTTTTACTAACGGCTAGCAGCGTTGCGCTATCGAGTGGGCGTTCAGCCTTTTTTAATGCGTTACTCAGGCGTTCGTGGGCCTGGGCGAGTGACTCGGGAAGCGCGATGTCTGTCATACTCAAGCACCTTACCACTGCTGGGAAAAGAGAGGTGGATATTACCGAACTGCTGGTGTTCTCGGCAAAGCAGAATGCATCTAATCAGCACCTTTCTGCTGGGCTTCCACCTATGATACGTGCTGATGGTGTTAGCCGTTGACTTAATCTACCCGCCATGGGGAGCGTTGGTGTCAATCAGCAGGCGTAAATGCCACCCAGAACTCTCGGGCCACTGGCGCCAGTGACAGAAGGTAAGTTGCCGGGCAGATCGTGTAAACGTTGATGGGCAAGCCAGGCAAAAGCGCCTGCTTCAATCCAGTCTTCGGGCCAGCCTAAGTCGGCGGGAGACTTAAACGTCGCATGGGGCAAATGCGCCGCTAGCCTCGCCATTAAATAGCTGTTATGTGCACCGCCGCCGCAAGCAATTAAGGTCATGCTATCGTGGGTCGCGGGCAATTGTTGAATACCCTGGGCAACGCTTATCGCGGTCAGTTCCGCTAACGTAGTTTGCACATCGCAAGCAGTTTCATTGCCCGTTAGCTTGTTTTCTAACCAGGCCAAGTGGAATAGTTCGCGCCCGGTGCTGCGCGGCGGCGGTTGATGAAAAAAAGGCTCGCTAAGCAGGCGTTTTAGTAGCGCTTGATCGACCTGTCCGCGAGAGGCCCAGGTGCCATTTTGGTCAAAGCGTCCGTCGTGATGTTTTGAGAACCAAGCATCTAACAGCACATTAGCGGGTCCTGTATCAAAGCCAATGGCAGGAATGCTGGTATCGCTGGGTAGCCACGTCAGATTCGCAAAGCCTCCTAGGTTTAAAACAAGCTGCTCGCTTGTCTGGCGACCAAAAAGGGCTTGATGAAATGCTGGTGCCAGCGGCGCTGCTTGACCACCAGCGGCTAAGTCTCGTCGGCGAAAATCAGCCACCACCGTGCAGCCGGTTAATTCGGCCAACAGGCTGGGATTGTCCAGCTGTAGTGTATAGGCAGGGCCGCCGTGGTGGCCGCTGGGAGCATGCTCGATTGTTTGTCCATGGCTACCAATAGCACTAATTTGCGCTGCTGAGACCTGTTGCTGAGCCAGCAGTGCTTTCACAGCGTTTGCCTGTAGCTGGCAAAATTCGGTTTCGGCCGCTGCCAGCTCAGCAAAGCTCACTTGCTCGGCATGACACAAGTTCAGCAGTAGGTTATGAAGCGACTGAGGCATGGGCGACGCATGCGTAGCAATGAGCTCCGGTGGCGAGTGCGGCGTTATAGCGACCAACGCCGCATCAATGCCGTCCAGGCTGGTGCCCGACATTAAGCCAACATAGTACGACGGTAAGGTAGGGTGGGGCGTTTTCATAAAGCGGCTCATCCAAAACGTAGTGAAGGCTCAACCAAGGCGATAGGGCATGGTAACATCGCCGGTTATTCGATATCTGACGCCTATATGGCACATATTACATGGAGAGAGAGGCAATGAGTGAGGTGGATCAGGCGTTAGCGCTACTGTCGCGAGGCACGCATGAAATCCTGGTAGAGGATGAGCTGAAGAAAAAGCTGGCGTCTGGCCGTAAGCTGCGTATTAAAGCAGGGTTTGATCCGACAGCACCTGATTTGCACCTTGGGCATAGTGTGCTGCTGACGAAAATGCGCCAGTTCCAGGATCTCGGGCACACCGTTATTTTCTTGATCGGGGATTTCACTGGTCGTATCGGTGACCCCACTGGCAAAAACGTTACTCGTAAACCGCTCACCGAGGCCGACGTAAAAGCCAACGCTGAAACCTATAAAGAGCAGGTGTTTAAAATCCTCGATCCCGAAAAGACCGAGGTGCGCTTTAACGCCGAATGGTTTGGTGAATTAAGCGCCGCTAAAATGATTGAGTTGGCAGCGCAAAGCACGGTCGCGCGGATGCTTGAGCGTGATGACTTTGAAAAGCGTTATAAAGCTAACCAATCTATCGCGATCCACGAGTTTCTCTACCCGCTCGTCCAAGGCTACGACTCAGTCGCGCTTGAGGCGGATGTTGAGTTAGGTGGGACCGATCAGAAATTTAACCTGTTGATGGGCCGAGAAATTCAAAAGCACTTCGGCCAAGAGCCTCAGGTCGTGATCACCATGCCGCTGCTCGAAGGCCTGGACGGCGTGCAGAAAATGTCCAAGTCGTTGGGCAACTATGTTGGTGTCGATGAAGCGCCGGGCTCTATGTTCAATAAGCTAGTGTCTATGCCCGATAGCTTAATGTGGCGTTACTTTGAGCTGCTCTCTTTGAAATCCAACGAAGAGATCGATGCGCTCAAGCAGAGCGTTGAGGCGGGGGCTAATCCGCGTGACGTGAAAATGGAGCTAGCCCGTGAGCTTATTGCCCGTTACCACGGCGATGAAGCTGCCGCCAATGCACACAAGTCGGCGGGTAATCAGCTAGCGGAAGGTGAGTTGCCGGAAGACCTACCTGAAGTAGAAGTAGATTTCGAAGGTAATGAGCAGGCGCCTATCGCGGCAGTACTCAATCGCTCTGGTCTCACCAAGAACAGTGCGCAAGCCAAAGACATGTTGAAAAACGGTAGTGTGAAAGTCGATGGGGATGTTGTTGCCCAAGACACGATGTTAGCTACGGGTAGCGCCTACGTTATCCAGGCAGGTAAGAAACGTTATGCTCGTGTGACGCTTACCTAACGTTTTCGATAACTTTCTCAAAAAACCACTTGCCAAGACGGC
>NZ_JABUZF010000254.1:0-5489 GCF_014897885.1 Halomonas sp. 3D7M
CTGGGTATTGTAGTGACCGGACTGCGGGCAATATTTGCAGTCTTCCGGGCAAGCCCCCGTTTTAATCGACAGCAGGGTCGAGACCTGCACCGCGTTAGCATCAAAGTGGGCGCGATGCACTTGCTGAGCTTTAAATAGCAGGTCGTTGAAGGGCAGCGCGAACAGCGCATTAATCTCTTCCAGCGTCCAGTCGTGGCGCGGGGCGGCGGTATTGAAAGCGGTGGCGGTCACGGGTAAACCTTTTTTCTTTTGAAAGTTGACGAGACTCTAGCGGCGTTACGCTTTTGGTGTCAACTATTCAAAGTATGTTGGTTTACTACGAGTGGTTTTAGAGAGCTGGAGTTCGTCATGGTGGCCGGGCTGCTTTATACTCGGCGCCCTTTGTTAACCGTCTTTTGTTAATCGCCCTTTATTAATCGCCCTTTATAAATTGGAGCGCGGATGTCCGACGCTACGTCACAGCCCCCTGAGTCTTCTTCATTGACTGACTACGACCCTGCTACGGGGCATCCGCGTCCACCTCGGCGTGAATTTAAAGCACGGGGCAGTTTTGTCACACGCTGCGAAGGGTGCAATCTTCCTGAGCTCAACTGTCTGTGCCCTTATCAGGTGAAAGCGGATAGCACCGCCCAGGTATGGCTGTTGACCCACTCTATAGAACACTACAAGCCGACCAATACGGGGCGGTTAATTGGCGATGTGCTGACGCAAACCAGAGTGTTTACCTGGTACCGCACCGCGCCGGACGAAGAGTTAGCCGCGCTGCTTGAAGATCCGCGCTACGCGCCTTTTGTGATCTTCCCAGATGACCAGCCCGACTACGCGGACCGTGTGGTGGACATTAATGCTGTGCACGCTGTAAAGCAGCAGGCGCGTATTCCGGTATTTGTGATTTTAGATGGCACTTGGCGCCAAGCGCGGCGAATGTTCCGCAAGAGTCCTTATCTGGATGCGCTGCCGGTACTACCGCTGCGCACTGAGCGGGAAACACGCTATCGGTTACGCAAACCCGCCTCAAAAGCGCACCTGTGTACGGCAGAAGTTGCCATTGAACTGCTGCGCCAAAGTGGTGATGAAAATGCCGCTGATGTGCTAGACGATTACTTTGATGTATTTAACGATAGCTACGCTGAAAGCCGTTACTATCGCAAAATTGCTGAACCAACCGCTGCCATGCAGCGGCTATTAGATCGCAAGGGTTAGCGCTGAGCACCCGGTAGCCAGCGAAGCATCACTTTACGTACCCAGTACCAGCGGTTAATCAACAGGGCGGTAAAAATCAGGCTACAGCCAAGCAGCTGTAGCAGGGTCATGGTTTCGCCAAACCACCATGCGGCGAATAGGGCGGTCCACACGGCTTCAAGCATTAAGATAACTGCCGCGTGGCTAGGTGTGGTCATGCCCTGGGCTTTGATTTGCAGAAAGAAGCGCAGCGAACTTGCCAGCAGCACGCTGGCCATAAACCAGCCCAGAATTGAGGGGCTGAGCGCTAGCGGCTGATCCTCGGCGAACAAGGATAGGCAGGTCAGTACGCTGCCCACCGAGAGCAACTGTAGTGTGGTGAGCGGTAGCGCTGGCACGTTGCGCACCACGCGAGTATTGACGTTGATCAGTAGCGCGAAGCAGAGCGCCGCGCAGACCATTAGCAATTGACTAGCTTCTACTTTGAACCCTGCGTTTAGCGACAGGAGGGCAAAGCCCAGTAGCGCTACCGGCAGGGCGATCCAGGTAGAGCGTGGCGGACGGTCGCCAAACAGCAACCGTGCTACAACGGGTACCAGCAAAATTCCCAAACTGTTGATAAACGCGCTTTCGCCCAGGTGGTCAGAGTAATTTAACCCCAGAATCCAGAAGGCCATCGCGGTGCTGAACAAACAGCCTACCAGTACGCCGCGTCTTATCCTACGCGCGGGTAAGCGCCTTAGGGCAGGCCAGGCGAAGGGTAGGAGTATCAGTCCTGCCAGTAAAAAGCGCGTACCAATAAACAGCAACGGCGGCATACCCGCTAACGCTTCTTTAGAAAAAATCCAGCCGCCAGCGGCTANNCAGCCGCCAGCGGCTACCACCGTTACCAGCAATAGCAATGCATCAGCTTGCCATGGCGCTTGTTTGATCGTACTCACGCGGTGCCGCTACCGAACAGTGCACCGGCAATTCTAAAGCCTGCTACCCAGGTACCCACCGCAGAGCCTAATGTTGCCAAAATAAACACCAGCAACGTACGGGAGACGCGATTCTTCCACCAGCCTTTGAGCTCGGTGACATCATGGCGCAGTGTCGAAAAGTCGCGCACCTTCGGTTTGCGCATATAGAGTTCGACCCCCGCGGCGACAAAGCCTGCACCAATGGTGGGGTTAAGCGAGGTCAGTGGGGCGGCAAAGAAGGTGGCAATCACCGTCACAGGGTGCGCAAGGGCTGCTATCGTCGCGCCGCCGGATAAAATGCCATTGATTAAAAACCACTCAATGACCAACTGCCAGCCAAGCTCAGTATTGCGCGAAAAGCCGATCACAAAACCGGTGATAACCAGCGCGGTAATCAGCCAAGGGGCAGCTTTCCAGAGTTTAGACGGTGGCGGTGTTGCCTCCAGCGATTCACGCTCAGTGGTGGGGTTTTCAGGAAGCGGTGCTTCCAGGTGTTCACCGGTGCCTTTTAAATGCCCGGCACCCAGCACCACTAACACGTTTTGATAGCGCCCAGGCGGCGCTTCTTCAGCTAAACGCAGTGCCATATAGCGGTCGCGTTCGCGAATAAGCGGGGTATAGAGTGCTTCTGATTCGGCGGCAAATTCGCTGAAAGTGGCTTCCAGCATATCGCCTTCTTTGAGCTTTTCGATGTCCTCTTTGGAAACATCCTGGCGCGACATAACGCTGCCAATTAGCCCCGAAAATAGCGAGAAACGTTGCCACCAGGGGACATTACGGTAAATGCGTTTTAATGTAATGCCAACGTCACGATCGACCAACATTAAAGGCAGCTTGCGGGTACGGCACTCTTCTACTGCCGCACGCATTTCAGCGCCAGGCTGAATGCCTGACTGCTCAGCAATCCGTTGCTGAAACGCACCAAGCGCCAGACTTGCCGCTACCATGCCCGCTTTGCCCTGTTTAAATACCTGAAAAAGATCTTGTTCCCCCATGGCATCGGGGTTGTCCATGCTGTGATGACGTGCGTCGCATAGCTCAATGGCAACGGCATCGAAAGTGCCACTGTTGATTAACTGGCGAACGTCATCGGCACTTTCGGCAGAGACGTGAGCGGTGCCGAGCAGGGTATAACGGGTGCCGCCAACGGTGACGGTTTTTAACGGGCCGCTGGTCTTAGGCTGCGCGTTGGGTTCTTGCGCCAGCGGTGTTGCATCGTCATGGATCATTAATGTGTCTCAATTTGAATAGAAAGCATTGATACGTGTTTAACGACGCCAGAAGGCGGGTGTAAATAGCACAAGTACCGTGAAAATTTCCAAGCGGCCCAGCAGCATCGCGAGCACCAAAATCCACTTGGCTAGGCTGGGCAAGTCGCCGTAATGGCTGCTAGCTTCGCCCAACGCTGGGCCTAAATTGTTCAGTGTAGAACCAACGGTTGACCAAGCGGTAACTTGGTCAACACCTGTTGCCATAACGCCCACCAGCATCAAGAAAAATAGCATGACGTAGGCTGAGAAAAAGCCCCATACCGCCTGGGCGATGCTGTCGGGAACACTAACTTTACCCACTTTAACGGCAATCACTGCGTTGGGGTGAATAAGGCGCATGACTTCACGCATACCCTGCTTCAAGATCAGAATAATGCGGA
This sequence comes from Halomonas sp. 3D7M, assembly GCF_014897885.1. Lineage (NCBI taxonomy): Bacteria > Pseudomonadati > Pseudomonadota > Gammaproteobacteria > Oceanospirillales > Halomonadaceae > Halomonas > Halomonas sp. 3D7M. Next base: position 3,796 of record NZ_JABUZF010000254.1, read on the forward strand.
TTACTTTCATGCCGCCCGCCGTCGATCCGGAACAACCACCTACAAAGGCGGCGACAAATAATAGAAACGGTAACGCACCCGGCCAGCCTGAAAAGTCGGCAACTGCAAAGCCCGCAGTGGTGGCGACAGAGACGACTTCAAAGAGCGCGTGTCTCAGACCTTCAACATCGTCGTAGGTGTCCGTGAGCCACAAAGTAATCACGGTGATCGTGGTTAACCCAGCAAGAAATATCATTAAAAAGCGCGCTTCAGGGTCCTGAAAGTAGTGCAGCAAGCGCTTTTCACGCCAAGCAATAAAATGCAGGCTAAAGCTGAATGCTGAGATCAGCATAAAGCCAACGCAAATCAGCTCAATGGCGGCACTGTCAAAGTAGCCGATGCTGGCGTCATAGGTCGAAAATCCGCCAATAGCGACGGTCGAAAAGCTGTGTCCCAAGGCATCGAACCAGCTCATCCCCGCCAACATGTAAGCGACCATACAGGCCAGCGTTAGCGTTGCGTAGATGTACCACAGTGCTTTAGCGGTTTCGGTAATTCGCGGCGTCAGCTTTGAATCCTTTAGCGGCCCAGGAATTTCAGTACGGTACAGGGCCATTCCCCCGACACCCAAGGTGGGCAAAATGGCCACCGCTAACACTACAATCCCCATGCCGCCTAACCACTGCAACTGCTGGCGATAGTAAAGAATGGATTCTGGCAGAAAATCGATGCCAGTAATGACGGTTGCACCAGTCGTGGTGAGTCCGGAAAACGATTCAAATACCGCATCGGTGACACCGAGCGAGCCTTCACCAAACAGCATCAGTGGTAGCGAGCCGAAGAGGGCCAGTACGGTCCAAAACATCGCCGCAATAATAAAACCGTCGCGAATTCGTAGCTCTTTATGGGCGCGGCGATTGGGTAGGAAAAGCAGTAAGCCCGTTATCACTGAAATGGCGATGCCGCTCATAAAAGCGTGCCAAACACCGTCGCGAAACCAAAGCGATATCAGCATGGGTGGCAACATGGTGAGGCTAAATAGCATCAACAGTAGCCCTAAAATGCGTAGTATGACCCGCAAACTCATAGCAGTGGTTGCCTCATAGCGGTGGCCTGTTTTCTTGAAGAGCGTTGCCTAGAAGGCCATTGCCTAGAAGAACGTTAATCCCACTTGGAACAGCCGCTCCACGTCACGAATGCGCCGCTTATCAATCACGAACAGAATGACGTGGTCGCCGCTCTCTACCATCACATCCCCATGGCCAATCATGACCTCTTTGCCTCGCACAATGGCACCAATGGTGGTGCCTTCAGGCAGATTGATCTCAGCAATGGTCCGGCCCACCACTTTGGACGACTGCTTATCACCGTGGGCGATCGCCTCGATGGCTTCCGCAGCGCCACGGCGCAGTGAGTGTACATTGACAATATCGCCGCGGCGGACGTGGGTAAGCAGGCTGCCGATGGTTGCTTGCTGGGGGGAAATGGCGATATCGATCTCGCCCCCCTGAACCAAGTCCACGTAGGCAGCGTTGTTAATCAGCGTCAGTACCTTCTTGGCGCCCAAGCGTTTGGCCAGCAGCGACGACATAATATTGACCTCGTCGTCGTTGGTCAGAGCACAAAAGATATCGCAGTCTTCGATGTTCTCTTCTTCCAGCAGCCGCTTGCTGGTGGCGCTGCCGTGTAGCACCACTGTTCGGTCAAGCCGCTCG
>NZ_JABUZF010000254.1:5519-22523 GCF_014897885.1 Halomonas sp. 3D7M
GAAAGCGCAGTACAGCGCTCTAAACTGTGCTCGATAATCTTGACCTGATGGCTGTGCTCCAAGTGTTCGGCTAGGCGTTCACCGATATTGCCGCCACCAGCAATCACCACCCGCCGGAAATCCCGTTCAACGCGGCGTAGTTCGCTCATTACCGCGCGAATATCACGCCGTGCGGCCAGGAAAAACACCTCGTCGTCGGCTTCAATCACCGTATCGCCACGGGGAATAATCGGTCGGTTGCGGCGATAAATTGCCGCCACGCGTGTTTCCACATTGGGCATGTGCTTGGCTAAAAAGGCTAAATCCTGTCCCACCAACGGGCCACCATAGAACGCCTTGACCGCCACCAGCTGCACCAAACCACCGGCAAACTCCAACACCTGCAACGCACCGGGGTGCTCAATTAGGCGGCGAACATGATCCGTGACTACTTGTTCAGGGCTGATCAGTACATCAATAGGAATCGCTTCGTGGGCAAACAATCCCTTACGGGTGAGGTAGGCGGTTGAGCGTACGCGGGCAATTTTGGTAGGCGTGCGAAACAGGGTATGGGCGACTTGGCAGGCGATCATGTTGATTTCATCGGTGTTGGTCACCGCAATCAACATATCGGCGTCTTCACAGCCCGCCTGACGCAGCACAATGGGATACGAAGCCGCGCCCGTCACGGTGCGAATATCCAGTTTAGTGTGCAGCTCGCGCAGTTTCGCGCCGTCGGTATCGACGACAGTAATATCGTTTTCCTCGCGGGCAAGGTGCTCCGCTAAGGTGCCGCCGACCTGGCCGGCGCCGAGAATGATGATTTTCATTGCTAAGCATCGGTTCCGTTGTAAGCGCCAGCGCGTTCTCGGCAAGAGATATGTGCGCTGCAATAAAGACGGCGGCCAGTGTAAACCAGCCGCCGTTGAAAAGCAGGTAGGGATTACTCGAGTGTGAAGCCAACTTTTATCGTGACCTGCCAGTGAGCGACACGGCCGTCCTCGATATGGCCACGAGTGTCGGTGACTTCGAACCAGCGTAAGTTATGAATGGTTTCTGATGCTTTGGCGAGGGCACTTTGCACAGCTTCTTCAATTCCCTTTTCAGAAGAACCGGTTAGCTCGATATGCTTATAAGTGTGAGTACTCATAGTGTCTCCATCCTTGTCATCGGTTCACCACCCCGGTAGGGGCGGTATATTAAGCAGTACGCTTCTCTAGTCTGGCATAAAAAAAGCCATCATGACTGCTTTGCGCGGGAAACAGTTGACGTCCTTGGCCGCTTGGTTCGCCCCAGGCCACGTCATTTGGCGTGGTGACTTTTGCATCGGGCGTGCGGTCAAGAAATGCCTTGATTTGCTCAGCGTTTTCCTCGGGCAGCACTGAACAGGTGGCGTATAGCAAGGTACCGCCTGGGCGGAGTAGTGGCCAAAGATTATCCAGCAGTTGGCGCTGTAGCTTAGCGAGCTGGCGAATATCCTCTTTACGGCGCAGTTTTTTAATATCGGGATGACGACGAATAACGCCCGTGCCAGAACAGGGCGCATCAAGCAAAATCGCGTCAAAAGGCGCGCCATTCCACCAGTCTTGCTGGGTAGCATCAGCGTGCTGCAGTTCTGCCGTTAAGCCTAGGCGGTTCAGTGTATCGTCTACACGGCCTAGGCGCTGGTTGTCGCTATCAATGGCCGTCAGAGCAATATCAAACTGCTCTAATAGGTGGGCAGTTTTACCGCCAGGCGCACAGCAAGCATCGAGAACGTGGGCGCCTGGACGGGGGGCTAATGCAGGCCCTAACAGTGCGGCAGAAAGCTGAGCCGCTTCGTCTTGGACGCTGACATGACCTTCTTCAAAGCCGGGAAGTATGGAGACATCACAGGGTGCATCCAAGGTAATGCCATCCGGCGCGTGTAGGCATAGGTGCCCACTTAACCCCTGCTCAGTCAGCTGTTGTAAATAGGCTTCACGGTCGTTGTAGTGCTGATTGACTCTCAGCGTCATGGGGCCTGGTTCATTGTTCGCTGCGGCAATGGCGCGCCACTGTTCAGGCCAAGCGCTGCGCAACGCATTAAGCAGCCAGGGCGGGTGCTCCAGGGCAACGCTCTCATCTAGGTCAACAGCGGCTTGAAGCTCTTCGGATTCACGCTGGAGGCGGCGCGGCCAGCCGTTAAGCACTCGGGTGGCCCACTCTTTGCCTAGCAGGCGAGCGGCGCCAGCGGTTTCGCCAACCGCCGCGTGGGCCGGAATACGCATATAAAGCAGCTGGTAGATTCCTACCAGTAACAAGGCGTGAACATCACTATCGCGCTTTTTAAAAGGCTGCTTGAGCAGTGCGCCAGCCAACGCTTCCAGGCGCGGCAAGCGTCGGCAAGTACCGTAACACAGCTCTTTTAACAGGCTGCGGTCGCGGGCAATCACACTGTGCTCATCTAGCCCGGCTAGCGAGCCTTGGTCAGTCAAAACAGGGACTAGCGCGCGGGCGGCCGCGGCGCGAACTTCCTGGCCGCTGCCGCCTTTGGGTGGGCGATTCTGGCTCATTCACTAACTCCTTGATGAGCGGCGGCGTGCCCAAGGCGTGCGCCGACGGTAAGCGGGGTTTGACGGGCGTTAAGCAGGTCGCGCACGGCCATCGCTTTACCACCAGGTAACTGGGCATGGCTAACGCACAGTACTTCTTGGCCTTGCTCGCCACAGGCAATGCGCAGGTGATCCTCGCCATGTTGGAGTAGTGTGCCGGGCGTAGTGGGAGGCTGTTCACCTGGTTCAACACTGGCCATCAACAAACGTAAGCGATCATTGCCTAACGTGCACCAAGCCACTGGCCACGGGTTAAACGCACGGATTTTGCGCGCCAGTTGTTCAGCGGGCTGATGAAAGTCCAGCTCGGCTTCCGCCTTGCTGAGCTTGGCGGCGTAGGTGACGCCCTCGTCAGGCTGAGGTGTTGCTTTTAAATCGTTGCTGTCCAGCGCATCCAGCACGTTAATCAGCGCATTCGCCCCTTGAATGGCCAGCCGATCATGCAAGTCCCCGCCCGTGGTGCGCGAGGTGATCGGCGTACGAACTTCATACAGCATCTCACCGGTATCCAGGCCCGCATCCATTTGCATAATGGTGACGCCTGATGCGCTATCACCGGCTTCAATAGCGCGTTGGATGGGGGCGGCACCTCGCCAGCGTGGTAGCAGCGATGCGTGCACGTTGATGCAGCCTAAGCGGGGAATGTCGAGCACGGCCTGTGGCAGTAGTAGCCCGTAAGCAACGACAACCATTACGTCGGCATTCAATGCTGCTAATTCCGCTTGGGCATCAGTGCCTTTTAAGCTGACGGGCTGGTAGACAGGTAGCCCATGCTCAACAGCGAGCTGCTTGACGGGGCTGGGGGTGAGCTTGCGCCCGCGGCCTGCTGGGCGGTCAGGTTGAGTATAGACCGCTACCACTTGATGCTGACTTTCGAGCACGGCAGCAAGGCTTGAAGCGGCGAAATCAGGCGTGCCAGCAAAAACAACGCGCAACTGTGACATGGTGATGACTACCTAGCATTGAAGGGGGAAAGTAATCGTGTGCCGTGGGGGAAACAAATAAAGGCCGAGAAGCAACGCTACAACGCACCAGCAATAACATTCTGTGCGTTTGCAGCGTGTCAGCTCGGCCAGCAATAACACGGCGTAGGTTGGTTTATGCGTCGTTTAATAGCTTGTGGCGTTTCTGCATCTTTTTCATCACTCGGTCACGCTTTAGGGGTGATAAGTAGTCAACAAAAAGCACGCCTTCCAAATGGTCATACTCATGCTGAATGCAGTGGGCTAATAAGCCATCGGCTTCTAGCTCGTAGGGCTCACCACTGCGGTCTAGCGCGTTCAGCTTTACTTTTAAATAGCGCGGGACTTCAGCGTAGTATTCGGGAATGGATAGACAGCCTTCAGAAAGCGGCTCTTTTTCGTCACCAATCGGCTCGTAGCGCGGATTAATAAGTACGAGCGGCTGCGAGTTATCGTCGCTGACATCCATTACTACGACACGTCGATGAACATCGATTTGTGTCGCTGCAAGGCCGATGCCGCGCGCGTCGTACATGGTCTCCAACATATCGTCGACGAGCTGGCGGACCTCATCGTCAACGGTTTCCACCGGTGCAGCCTTGGTGCGCAGGCGCTCGTCGGGGAATTCGAGAATAGGAAGTTTGGCCATGGCGTTACAATCACCGTTATGCTGAGTCTTTAATATGAGCAGGCCTTGCCACCTGTGTTGGCAGGCCTAAGTGCTTTACTATCGGCCACTATATCATGCTGTAAGCGTTCCTGGGCACGTACAACGCCATGCAGCTCCCCTCAACGGCTTCACCCATAACTGACAAGAGAGCACAGGATGGTGGTGAAAAGGGCAGTGGCGAAAAGGTTTCTTTATTATAGCGCGTCGTTGGCATGTTTGACGCTTATGACGACCGCCGCATTGGCGTGGGAATCTCCGCAGCGGGTGGTAAAGCTTTCTCCCCAAATGCGCGCCGTTCCTCAGCAACAGGCAATGGCGCCGCTGCCGATGGAAACGATCCGGGCGTTTTTGCGAGAGCATCGCGTCGTAGAGCCAGGCGCGCCTATACGGGAACTGGCCTACGTCGTGGGCGGTGAGAATCAACGCTTGATGAGTGGTGCAGGCGATACGCTGTATGCGCGCGGCGTACTACCGTCCAACGCGCGTTTAGGTATTTATCGTCCGGGCGAGCGTTATGTTTCCGCTGAGGGTACCCCGTTGGGTACGGAGTTAATCAATATTGGCGAAGCGCGCCAGCTCAGCAGTGAGGGAGATATTGCCCGCTTAGAAGTACTCAGTGCTTACCAGGAAGTGCGTAATAACGATATTTTGCTGCCGCTTGATGCCCCGCTGTTTGAATCTCAGTCGTCAGAAAATAGCTTTCAGCCTCGTTTACCGTTGAACGATGTCGCTGGCCAGATTATTGCGGTACCTGGCGGAGTGCGCTTTATTGGACGCTTACAAATAGTGGCACTGGATATTGGTACTCAGGATGGCTTGCAGCCCGGTCATGTATTACATGTTGGCCAGCAGGGCGAACTTGTTAATGACCCGCGTAGCCAGGAGCTTCTGCAACTACCCGCCACTGAGGCGGGAAGAGTCATGGTGGTAAAGCCGTATAGCCTGATGAGCTATGCGTTGGTGATGCAGGCATCGAACGTTTTAGCGGTTGGAGACCGGATACACGCGCCAGTACGCTAAACGCCACACAACTGACAGGGGATAGGTATGGATGCCAAGGAGTGGCTAGTGGTGAATGAGCTACCGGGTATGGGGGCGCTTCGCACCGCAGCGCTGGCCGCCAAACAGCCTCAATGGCCCCATGGCTGGCTTGCTGGGCTGCCCAGCAATGCCGCGAGTGCTCTGCGACTTTGGTTAGCGCAGCCAGAGCGAAGCCCGTTGCAGCAGGCTGTCGACCATACCTTCGCATGGCTGGCGGCCGCGCCTAATCGCCATTTGCTCCATCGCAATCATCCCGCATGGCCTGAGTTGCTCGATCAATTGCCGGACCCACCTGTGGTGCTTTGGGCACAAGGTGATCTTAGTGCACTAGATGGCCCAAAACTGGCTATGGTGGGCACTCGGCGTCCCACTGCTGAAGGAAGCGGTAATGCTCAGGCGTTTGCCAGAGAGCTTGTTAATCGTGGCTGGTGCATCGTCAGCGGTATGGCTCTCGGGGTTGATGGGGTCGCGCAGCGCGCAGCGTTAGCGGCAGGTGGGCAGTCGATTGCGGTGCTTGGCTGTGGCGTTGATGTCATTTATCCGCCCCGTCACCGTGATTTACATGAGCAGCTAAGTAGCGTGCCAGGAGGCTTGTTATTATCCGAGCATCCGCCAGGAACCGTTGCTCGGCCAGCCTTCTTTCCTCGACGGAACCGAATTGTGACCGGCCTTTCATTAGGTACGTTAGTGGTCGAAGCGACTGAGAAGAGCGGCTCATTGGTAAGCGCACGATTAGCCCTTGAACAAGACCGTGAGCTGTTTGCATTGCCTGGGTCGCTACATAACGTGCAGGCTCGTGGTTGCCTGCAGTTATTACGTAGCGGTGCGACGCTGGTGCGTCATGTAGACGATATTTTAGAAGAGTTGCAGCACTGGGCTGAACGCTATATGCCAACCGGTCCACGTGCTATCGCTGACAACGCAAGCCTTGATTTGCCTATCGAAGACGATGAGCCTAAGGACAATCTACTAAGCGCGCTGGGCGCAACGCCAACGCCAATTGATATATTGGTTCAGAGCGCGGGCCTTACGGTCAGTGAATGCCAACAACGGTTATTGATGCTGGAACTTGATGGCAAAGTGGCGCAGCAAGCGGGCGGCTGGGTGCGTTTGACGCGGCCATGGTAGGATGTAAGTAACCGTTTTTCATCTACTGAAGATGTATCAATCTCAGGTGATGAGGGGCCGCGTTTGTAACGAGGAGCATCTATGAAATCGGCTGTTGAGGTTAAAGAGGCGGTACGAGCATTAAAAGAGGGGGGCGTTATCGCCTGCCCCACCGAAGCAGTCTGGGGGCTGAGCTGTGACCCAGATAACGATGAAGCGTTAGCGCATTTGATGCGTATGAAAGAGCGTGATCCCGCCAAAGGGGTGATTCTTGTTGCTGCGAATATTCAGCAATTTCAGCCTTGGCTAAACCAACTGCCAGTTGCGCTGCATGCACCCTTAGCGGCCAGCTGGCCTGGCCCTAATACCTGGCTAGTGCCTGACAATGGCCGTAGTCACGGTTTAGTGCGCGGTGCCCATCAGAGTGTGGCTCTGCGGGTGACCGACCATCCGCTGATGAAGGCGCTCTGTGAGGCCTTTGGTGGCCCGCTAGTCTCTACCTCCGCTAATCGCGCGGGCGACCCACCCGCCATGAGCGCTGACGAAGTCGCGACCATTTTCGGTGAGGAGGTCGCCGCGATTGTCGCGGGTGAGCTTGGAGGAAACGCAAAGCCCAGCACTATCAAAGACCTGGTGACGGGCAAAGTAATGCGTTCATAGCGAAGCGCCTTGAGCTGTCTCTGCCGTTGACTACTTACCAATCACACTTATACCCAACCTCTTTGGAGTTACTGTGGCTCACGAGCACCTAGACGACGTTAAACATTACCTTCTGGATCTTCAGGAACGGTTGTGCGCCGGGCTTGCCGCTGCTGATGGAAAAGCGACATTTAAAGAAGATAGCTGGCAGCGTGAAGAAGGCGGTGGCGGACGTTCAAGGGTCATCGAAGAAGGCGCTGTTTTCGAGAAAGGTGGTGTTAATTTCTCGCATGTTTACGGGGCTCAGTTGCCCCCCTCGGCGACGGCTGCACGACCGGAACTAGCCGGACGCAGCTTTCATGCGGTGGGTGTTTCCTGGGTGCTCCATCCTGAAAATCCTAATGTGCCGACAAGCCACGGAAATGTCCGTTTCTTTATTGCTGAAAAAACGGGTGAAGCGCCGGTATGGTGGTTTGGTGGCGGCTTTGATCTAACGCCTTACTACCCGGTGTTTGAAGATGTTGTGCACTGGCATCGGGTTGCCCAGGCTGCCTGCGTGCCATTTGGCGAAGAGGTGTATCCGCGCTACAAAGCATGGTGCGATGAGTACTTCTATCTTAAGCATCGCGACGAGACACGTGGTGTTGGTGGACTGTTTTTCGATGATTTAAATGAAGGCAGTTTCGACGACTGTTTTGCTTTTCAGCGTGCGGTGGGCGACAGCTTTCTGGACGCCTACGTACCGATTGTAGAGCGCCGTAAGGGTGATGCTTGGGGTGAAAAAGAGCGTGATTTTCAGCTTTATCGCCGTGGCCGCTATGTGGAATTTAACTTAGTGTGGGATAGGGGCACTCTGTTTGGCTTGCAAAGCGGCGGGCGCACCGAATCCATCTTGATGTCGATGCCGCCGCTAGCCCGTTGGGAGTACGCATTTACACCGCCCGAGGGCAGCCGAGAGGCTAAATTGCACGACTACTTGGTACCACGCGATTGGCTAGCCGAAGCCACCCAGTTGGGTAAAGTGTAAGGAGCCTGTATGACCGACCGTTACTGTGTCTTTGGAAACCCGATTAAGCACTCTAAGTCGCCATTAATTCACGAAGAGTTTGCTAACCAAACTCAGCAACCTATGACCTATACCGCCGAACTTGCACCGGTGGAAGGTTTTGTCAGTGCCTGGCGAGAGTTTGTGGCAGCGGGTGGTCGAGGGGCGAACGTGACCGTCCCGTTCAAAGGCGATGCCTTTGCGCTGTGCGATACCCTGAGCCACCGCGCCAAGCGTGCTCAGGCAGTGAATACACTAATTGTCGGCGGCAATGGCCGTACTTACGGTGACACCACGGATGGCATTGGACTTGTGCGTGACCTTGGATACCATCACGTACCCATTAAGGATAAACGCGTGCTGGTGATCGGTGCCGGTGGTGCAGTGCGTGGCATACTTGAACCGCTACTTGCCGAACAACCCAGTGACGTTGTTATCGTCAATCGAACGGCGGCAAAAGCCGCCCAATTAGCAGATGCCTTTGCCGACTTAGGCACCCTTCATGGCGGTGGGTTCGAGACGTTAGAAGGCCAGTTTGATCTGGTGATCAATGGCACCAGCGCTAGCCTTACGGGGGATTTGCCGCCGTTACCGGATAGCCTATTTAACCAGGGTGCTTGGGCCTACGACATGATGTATGGCTCAGAACCCACGGTGTTTTTGCAGTGGGCAGGGCCTCGCGGCGCCAAGTTGCTCGATGGCTTGGGTATGCTGGTTGAGCAAGCTGCTGAATCTTTCTTTTTATGGCGTAACCTGCGACCCGCAACAGCCCCGGTGCGCACGCTGTTAAGGCAATCGTTGAACGTCGCCAGTGACTAGCTAGCTTGCGAGTGTTCAACAAACAAAAGGCAGCCATTGCGGCTGCCTTTATTGGTTAATGCTGGTTGTTCTCGCATGTTTAGCGAGATTTGGTGTAAAAGCCAATCATGCACATAACGAGACCAGCCACAGAGACCAGCATACCGCCGTTAACCAGCAGCGGTGAGCGCTCAAGCCACGATACAAAGGGCTGCGGCGTGTCACGGCACACATTTGTCAGGTAGTCCCAATGCCCACCGTCGAGCTGACAAGCGCGTACGTCACCAAGTTCCCAGAAATAGACGCCGAGCAACACTAAAATCGGCAAGACAAGCAGCAATAAACCAAGTCGAATCATTCAAACCTCAATATTAAGGTGCCTAGGGGCGTGGGCAGTTGGGGGTGCGGCCGCTATTGCGCGCCTGCTCGTAGCTTGCCAACGCGTTATTCATGTTGGCTTGAAGCCCTTCAATACGCTGCCCTTCACTTGGGTGCGTCGACATCCAGGCGGGTGGAGCACCACCGCCAGAGGCTGCCTGCATGTTTTCCCAAACGGTAACGCTTTCCCGTGGATCAAAACCGGCTTGGGCCATTAACTGAAGGCCGATAACATCAGCTTCACTTTCATGACTACGGGAGAACGGCAACGCAATACCGTATTCCGCTCCCATCCCCAGTACCCCCATTAGCTGTTGGCCACCCGGAGTTTGCATGCCGGAGGTGCTGGCAAGTACCGATAAGCCAAGTGACGTTGCGCTTTTCGTTGAGGCACGCTCGTTGGCATGATTCGCAATGACGTGGCCAATTTCGTGGCCGACAACCGAGGCTAGCTGGTTTTGATTGGTAGCGATATTGAGCATGCCCGTATTCACGCCCATGTAGCCACCGGGCAGCGCAAAGGCGTTGGGCTGTTCAGATTCAAAGACACGAATTTGCCAATCAAGATTACGCTGTTCGGCTGGCAACACCTCTACAATGGCATCGGTAATGCACTGAACATAGCGATGGCTTGCCTGACCTGCGGTGGGAATATCTCGTTGATATTGTGCAAAGGCTTGCCGGCCCATTTGATTGAGCTGATCATCTGAAAGCAGCAGTAACTGAGAACGACCGGTAGGTGAGGTGGAGCATGCTGCGACAGCAGCACACAGCGCAGTAACAGCCAAGGGACGAAGCCAGCGCATAGGCAGTTTCCTTATAGACGAGTAGGGATCTTTGCACACAAGATAACCACTGTCAGTGGTAAATCAACTCATATCATAACGCACTCTGAGGACAATCATGGATGCTGAATTGAGCCACCGCTTAACGCGGTTGCTGGACCACGTAGAACATTGGTTGCCGCCTGCGCCGACCCAAGTGGATTGGGATAAGCATGTAGCGGCTATTTGGCAGCGCCATCCGTTAGGTGGTCGCTTGGTACCCGTGCCACCGCGCGACACGATGACACTGGATGATCTGTTAGGCATCGAGCGTCAAAAATTAGCGTTAGTCGATAACACCCGTGCATTTTTGCAGGGGCTACCCGCCAACCATGGTTTGCTGTGGGGATCACGTGGCAGCGGGAAGTCATCGGTGATCCGCGCGCTACTTAACTCGTTGGCGGATGATGGGCTGCGCTTGATTCAAGTGGATCGCCACGATTTGGGTAGTCTGCCGATATTGGTAGAGCAGTTGCGCGATACGCCACATCGTTTCGTGGTGTATTGCGACGATCTTTCGTTTGAAGGCAATGACGATGCTTACAAGGCGCTAAAAAGCGTCTTAGACGGCGCCTTAACGGGGCCGCCGGAAAACGTCTTGTTGTATGCCACTTCTAACCGCCGCCATTTACTGCCGGAATCCATGGACGACAATAGCGGTACGCGTCTTGTGGGTGAAGAGCTACATCACGGTGACGCTGTTGAGGAAAAGATCTCGTTGTCGGATCGCTTCGGCTTATGGTTAGGTTTTCATCCCTTCAGCCAAGCGACTTACTTAGAGGTCTGTGAGCACTGGGTGGCTCGTATTGGTGATAAGCAGGATTGGAGCGAGGCCGCACGGGCAGAAGCGGTTCGTTTTGCAACACTAAGAGGAGGGCGTAGTGGCCGAACGGCTTGGCAGTTTGCAGCCCAGTGGGTGGGCCGCAAACGGCTTCATGGAGGAAGTCGTCAGGCTTAACGCACAGGCGTTAACTGGCCGTCGGCGCCTACGTTCAGGCGAATGGTCGGCGTTAAAAGCCCTGCAGGTAATGTCATACCCAGTCCACGCAGGTCTCCTGGCGTGATAGCAAGCTCACTGCCAGGCGGTAGTGAGCCCTGGGTGGCTAACTGACTGGCGAGTTCTAGCATTGGCATCATACGCTGGGTGTCGGTAGCCAGGATGTCAAACGATACCGGTAGACGTAACGTTGAGTCTTCCCCTGATGTTAGTGTTACATCCTCTTGATATTGGCCTTGCACTGGATCGACCCCCGGCATATCGAGCATCCAACGGAAACCCGACATCTCAACAGCGGGCATACCGGTAGGTAAGCCAAGGCCCATCGCTAAGGTGGCCTGAACGGGCAAGCTGCCAGCGCCAAGGCTAGACGCAAGCAAACTTGTCAGGTCGCTAGTATCAAGCCCTGCTTGCACGTTATAAGGGCCAATACGCACCTCTTCAATGCCCAGTGATGTTACCGCCAAGCGAAAGGCAAATAAGCCTGTTTGGGGCAGGGCAAGGCAACCTGCTAGCAAGCTTGCCATCAGCAGCAAGAGCAAGCCGCGCCCGCGTTTAATTGCGTAGTGCATTAATAATATCTCTCCTAAGAAGGGCAATAGGTATGAGTGGCGATTGCCGAAAAACGCGGCTATTTGAGGGCTAGTGCGGATAGCAGTCAAGCAAAATTACTCGGTAATGGGGGCCATCAACCAAAACGCCTGCTGATGAAGGTCAGCAGGCGTTTGGTAGATTAATGAGCTAGCATTAACGGCGGCTTTTACGTGCTTCTTTAGTACGGTTGAGCTCGCGTTTTTTGGCTTTCTCTTTATCGCTTGCCCCTGCCATGTGGTCAAACGGATTGCTGCCTGAACGGAACTCAAAGCGCATTGGCGTACCGCGAACCTTCAACACTTTACGGAAGGTGTTGGTTAGATAGCGGCGATAGGCTTCCGGCAGTGATTCAGTCTGATTGCCATGCACGACGATGATAGGCGGATTGCTACCACCTTGGTGTGCCATGCGCAGTTTGATACGCCGGCCGTTTACCATGGGCGGCGGGTGCTGGCTGACCGCATCTTGAAGCAGAGTGGTCAATCGGTTGGTCGACCAGTGAGCGTTCGCGGCATTGAAAGCTCGTTCGATCGAAGGATAAAGGTCACCCACAGCGGTGCCGTGTAGGGCGGAGATAAAATGCATCTCGGCATACTCAGCAAAGCCCAGGCGGCGCTTAATTTCTGCGCGCATTTTCTCTTTTGCGTCGCTTTCCAGTCCATCCCATTTGTTGATGGCCAGCACCAGCGCGCGGCCAGTGGTTAGCACGTAATCAAGCAGGTGGAGATCTTGCTCAACTAAACCGCTGCGCGCATCGAGTACCATCACGGCGACGTGACACTCTTTGATCGCATCCAGGGTTTTGATAATGGAAAACTTTTCAGCAATCTCGCGCACGTTCTTACGCCGCCGAATACCCGCAGTATCAACCAATACGTAGGGCTTACCACGACGCTCGAACGGGATTTCAATCGCATCGCGGGTAGTGCCCGCCTCATCGAATACAACAACGCGCTCTTCGCCCAACAGCCGATTAACCAATGTGGATTTACCCACGTTGGGACGGCCAATAACACCGATACGAATGCCTTTGGTGCCGGTATCCCCAGGAATGCTGGGATCGCGCTCGGGAAACGGCTCCAGCACTGTGTCAATGAGCAGTGAGACATTGCGGCCATGGGCGGCAGCAATCGGCCATGGGTCGCCAAGCCCTAAAGTCCAGAAGTCGGCCATGGCCGAATGTTCTTCCAAACCATCGGTTTTGTTGACTACCAGCCAGGTTTTTTTCTGATTAACGCGCAGATGGTTCGCAATGGCCTCATCAGCCACGTTAAGCCCTGCGCGCGCGTCTACTAGAAACAGTACAATATCGGCTTCATCAATGGCGGCCAGGGACTGCTCGGCCATTGCCGCATCAATCCCTTCTTCGTCACCGCTGATGCCGCCGGTATCAATCACCGTATACGCTTTGCCGCCTAGCATTCCGTTCCCGTATTTACGGTCTCGGGTAAGGCCAGGAAAGTCCGCTACGAGCGCATCGCGTGAGCGGGTTAGGCGGTTAAACAACGTCGATTTGCCCACATTGGGCCGACCGACTAAAGCAATGACGGGTGTCATGGAGTTACTTCCAGGGTTTCCAGGCGACCATTATTGGCCTGGACATGAATGGTGCTGCCTTCAGTGGCAGGACGCACGCTGATGCCAGATTTGTGCACGCGCGTACGGCCTACTAACGTGCCTTCGCGGGCATCAAGTAGATGAACGTAGCCTTCGAAGTCACCGACGACCACGCGGCCATCTGCAAACGCAGGTGCGGTTAACCGGCGGTCTTCCAAGTCATCGTTACGCCACACTTCCTGTCCGTTGTCGGCATTCAGGCCAACGACGTGGCTATCATCAGTGACCACTAGCAGAATGTTACCTACCAAAATAGGCGTATGGCGGCTAGATAAGTTGCTTTCCCATAGAACGCCACCGCGGGTTGCTTCTAAAGCGACAACGCTACCGTTATAGCTAGTAACGAAAAGTCGACCATCAGGCGTTACTACCGGCTGACCGGCAAGATCAACCAACCTGTCGACGTCGCTACGTCCGCGGGGAGTCGCAATTTGTAACTCCCACAGTGGTTGGCCATTGCGGTTGTCTAATGTTGCTAGTCGTCCGTTAGCAAAGCCAACAAAGCTTACAGGATCAATGACCATTGGCGTGCCGGTACCACGAAGGGTGAGCGACGGTTGTGAGCTGGCATATACCCAACGCTCCTCGCCAGTGACACGGTCGAGCGCGGTGATTTGGCCGTCAACGCTCTGCACCAGTAGTAGCTGTTGATTCGCTTGAGGTGCTGCCAGCACTTCACTGGAGACCCGTGAGCGCCAATTGACACTACCGTCGCGCTGATCCAGGGAAATAACTTCACCGTTACGGGTGCCTAAATAGACTTGACCTGCAATGGCGTTAAGCGCGCTTGAAATAGGCGTATCCAGCTCGATTTCCCACTCGCGGTTGCCGTTATTGGCGTTAAAGGCGGCGACCAATCCATTGGCATCCGCAGCAAATACGCTGTCGCCTTCACGAGCCGGAGCAATGGGGTAACGGGCACGACCAAGGCCGTCGCCTACGTCTCTGTCCCATACCTCATTAAGCGTTGAGGTTGCTGTAAAACTACGCAGCTCTTTAGGCGAGTCAGCCGGTTCGCCTTTACTGGCACAGCCTGCTAGCAAGGCGAGTGCCACGGCTCCGACGGTAATGCGCACAGAAGGCTTTGAAAATAGCGATTTGGGAAGACTGGTCATGATCATTGTGTCACCTCTTCGACGCCGAGATCATCAAGCTTGAACTGTACGCCGTAAAGCGGCTGATTCTGGGTTTGAGCCAGTTCTAGCGCAGTTTGCCAAGCGTCTCGCGCTTGTTCTGTTTGGTCTAGCGCAGCGTAAGCGTCGCCGCGCACGTTGGCCTGTTGAGCTGCCAGAGCATCGCTAATCGACTCATCTAACAAACTCAGGGCGGCTTGTGGATTGCCGTTTGCAATCTCAATGCGCGCTAATCTCAGCCATGCAAGGCTTTGCACATAGCGGCGAGAGGAGTCGCTAGCCACGTTCTCAAGCGCACTTTTCGCTGCATCAAGATCGCCCTGTTGAACGGCTAAACGTGCTTCCAGCAGCTGTGCTAACTCTGCGTAGAGGGTGTCGCCATGGTCACTGGTGATTTCATCAATGAGCTCACGGGCATTGGCTAACTGATCATCTGCCAAAGTGTTACCAGCGGTCATACTGACGAGTTGCTGATAACGCACGGAGGCGGCTTCTGCTTGGCCTTCTTGATAGTTTTGCCATGCATTCCAGCCAAACACACCCGCTGCAGCAAGAACAGCCCCTGCTATGAGAGAGGTTCCGTTCTCTTTCCACCAGCGTTTAATTACCTCTAGCTGTTCTTCTTCGCTTCTCAGCTCCGCCACGGGCGGCCTCCTGTTCTTTAGCTCAGCCGCAAGGGCGGCTGGCGAGTGTTCGTCTGCCAGAGAGTAGGCAGTAAGGTTAGTGGGGCACTAGGTTTTGCAGTGTCGCGGTGAGCTCAGCCTGAGATACGCGCAACTGTTCGCGATCATCACGCAGGAACTTAAGCGTTACGGCTTGCTCTGCTAGCTCATCTTCGCCCAATAAGACGGCAATCGGTGCGTTGCTTTTGTCCGCTTTTTTCATACGGCTTTTAAAACTGCCACCACCACAGTGTAACTGCAACCTAAGGGTTGGCAGCTCACTACGGAGCTTTTCAGCCAGGGTGAGGGCGACAATAGTAGCGTTGTCATCCATGGGTAGCAGATAAACATCGCAGCCACCTAGCGCTTCTTCTGGAATCAGGTCTAATGTTTCCAGCAGCAATATTAAGCGCTCGATACCCATGGCAAAACCAACCGCTGGCGTGGGCTTTCCGCCTAGTTGTTCGACCAGGCCATCGTAGCGGCCGCCTGCACATACCGTGCCTTGGCTGCCTAGGGCCGTGGTCGTCCACTCAAATACCGTACGGCAGTAGTAATCAAGACCGCGTACTAGGCGTGGGTTAACAACGTAGTCAATTCCTGCTGCATCCAGCATTGCTTTGAGTTGTTCAAAATGTGTCCGCGACTCATCGTCCAAATGATCCATCAACTGCGGCGCACCGTTGAGCATTTCCGCCATCGCTGGATTCTTGGAATCCAAAATGCGCAGTGGGTTGCTGGTGAGTCGGCGCTTAGAGTCATCATCAAGGACGTCGTGATGCTGATCAAAATAAGCGACGAGTTTATCGCGATAGGCCGCGCGCGCCTCTGTGGAGCCTAGGGAGTTAAGCTCTAGCGTCACATGCTCCAGTAAGCCCAGCTCTTGCCATAGACGCGCTGAAAGCAGAATGACTTCCGCATCGATATCCGGTCCATCAAAGCCGTACGTTTCTACGCCTACCTGATGAAATTGACGATAGCGGCCTTTTTGCGGACGCTCGTGGCGGAACATTGGGCCCTGATACCACAACCGTTGCGTTTGGTTATGCAGCAAGCCATGTTCCATCGCTGCCCGTACACAGCTAGCCGTACCTTCGGGGCGCAGCGTCAGGCTGTCGCCGTTGCGGTCGTCGAACGTATACATCTCTTTTTCGACAATATCGGTGACTTCACCAATAGAGCGAGCAAATAGCGCCGTTTGTTCAACAATGGGCGTACGGATTTCATCAAAGCCATAGCGATGCATCAACTGACGCACCTTGGCTTCAAAAAATTGCCAGCGGGGGCTTTCGCAGGGCAATAAATCATTCATACCACGGATAGCTTGAATTTTTTTTGCGGCGGACTTGCTCAATGAAAACTCCTTGTATGGGAGACAACACTGGGGCGGGGAAAAAAGGTTATGCCCGCCTCCAGGTTGGGTATCGCTTGCTCGGCTTTTTTAAACGCTGCGCGCAATCATATCGTCTTCTTGCTGCTGTTTTTGGCGTACTTTATCGCGAATCAGCTTTTCAAGGTCATCCACCAAGTGGTCATTACGCAGCTTGCTAGCAGGTTTGCCATCGATGTACACCAAGTTGGCAGGGGAGCCGCCGGTTAGGCCAATATCGGTTTCTTTCGCTTCACCTGGGCCATTAACGACGCAACCAATCACTGATACGTCCAGTGGGGTCATGACGTCTTCAAGCCGCTCTTCTAGCTGGTTCATGGTGCTAATAACATCAAAATTCTGCCGTGAGCAGCTGGGGCAGGCAATAAAATTAATGCCTTTGGCTCGCAGCCTTAGGCTTTTAAGCATGTCAAAGCCGACTTTAATTTCTTCCACCGGATCGGCGGCGAGCGATACGCGAATTGTGTCGCCAATGCCATCCATTAGCAGCATGCCAAGGCCAATCGACGACTTCACCGTACCTGAACGCAGGCCGCCAGCTTCGGTAATGCCTAGATGGAGTGGCTGCTCGATACGGGTAGCCAGGTCGCGGTAC
>NZ_JABUZF010000254.1:22544-23526 GCF_014897885.1 Halomonas sp. 3D7M
CGGCTACCGCCATAAACACATCTGAGGCTTTGACGCTGACTTTAAATTCCTGGAAATCAAGACGATCCAGGTAATCAATATGGCGCATGGCCGACTCCACTAACGCTGCGGGAGTAGGCTCGCCATACTTTTTCTGTAGATCTTTTTCCAGCGACCCGGCATTGACGCCAATACGAATCGGTATGCCATTATCGCGGGCAGCATTAACAACCGCACGTACGCGATCTTCGCGGCCAATGTTACCTGGGTTAATACGCAAGCAGTCGACACCTAGTTCGGCGACACGCAGGGCAATTTTGTAGTCAAAATGAATGTCTGCCACCAGTGGGACATCGACACGCTGCTTAATTTTGCCAAAACTTTCAGCGGCGTCCATATCGGGTACCGAAACGCGGACAATATCGGCTCCCGCTTTTTCTAACTGCTGAATTTGCGCCACGGTGGCATCGACGTCCAGCGTATTTGTGTTGGTCATGCTCTGAACAGCAATAGGTGCATCACCACCTACGGCCACATTGCCAACGTGAATTTGACGCGAGAAGCGGCGTTTAATCGGAGAAGGGGCGTGCATAAGACGGGTCACTCTCCCAGGGTAAAGCGGGCAACATTATTGGCACCGGCGCGCTGGACAAGGTTAACGTCCTCGCCTTCATAGCGCAGCTCTACGCCGGTGGCATTGCCGATAGTTAAACGAAAAGGCGGTTCGCCCTCAACACTTGCTGTGGTGCCAGGCGTTTGCAGACCAACGAACACTCGCTGGTTATTGGCATCAAAAATTTCAGTCCACGACTGCTCGTTAAACGTAAGTTCAAGCAGGTTTGGATTTGTTGCGGGCGCTGTTTCGACCGTGTTGTCTTCACTGTCAGTGGCGGCGTCCGCTTGTTCAGCGGTATCTGCAGCGGTGAGCTCAGCAGCTTCTGCCCCTTCGGCAGACGTAGACGACTCAGATGCCGACTCAATGGCAGCCGTTGCGGCGGTAGCC
>NZ_JABUZF010000254.1:23538-35375 GCF_014897885.1 Halomonas sp. 3D7M
CGTTGCGGCGTTAGCCGCTCCCTCATCGACTCCCTCAGCTGTGCCGGTTTGTTGTGCTGTTGCGTTGCTAGGCAACTGAGGGGTAGCTGCCAGCGTTTGTTCAGTCGGTGTTGCATTGTCGGCTGGCGTATCGCTGGAGCCGCCTTCTTCTAGTGAAGGATTGCTCCCCATGCTGGGGGGTTCGCTGCCGCCACGGCTTTGCCACCACATGACCGTGACGGCAATCAAGGCAACAATCACTAGCAGGGTGACTAGCTTAAATAACCATGCACCAATACGCGATGGTGGCCGGGTGACTGAGACTGGAGCCACCCGACGATCTGTCTCTGTACTCCCATGGTTAGCTTGGTAGGCCTCAAGTACTAGACGATCATCCATGCCCAGGTATTTTGCATAAGCACGTAAATAGCCCCGGCGATAAGCGGCAACAGGGATTTCTTCGTAGTTATCTTGTTCTAAACCGTCGACAACCGCAGGGCGTAAATTAAGCGCCCGTGCGGCATCGGTAAGCGGTACGCCGAGTGCTTCGCGTTGGCGTGAGAGAAGCTCGCCGGGTGTGGCAATGGGGCTAGAGGTCGTAACATTATCGTATGATTGTGTATCGCTCATAGCTGAGCATCCTTCAATAATTAGGTGGTCAGGGCACCGTTAGTCAATATTCAATAAGCGCTGGTAGTTCGCAGCCGCAGCGTGATCACCACGGGCGTGGGCGATATCGATCGCCATTTCCAACGCGACTGGATCTTGCCCGGCCAGCTGCAAATAGCGCTGCAGCGGCTCCCAGGCTTGACCATAATTGCCCTGTGAAGCTTCAAGTTCGGCTAATAATAAATATCCACGCGGGCTACGTGGATCAATGCTCACTGCGCGCAATAAGCGTTTGCGCGCTTCATCAATGTTATCGGCTGCCAAATAGCACTGCCCTAGATTAGTAAATAGCTGGGCGCGATTGGCATATTGGGCATCGTGAGATGCTATTTCTAACTGTTCGCAAGCGGCGTTGAACTGCCCCTGCTGATATAAAAACGCCGCGTAATTATTACGCGCACGTGTCAAAGAAGGTGCGGTGTTAATCGCTTGCTGAAAATAGCGATTTGCAAGCTCATTTTCACTCTGCTGTTGATAGACCAGCGCAAGCGCCTGAAGTGCCTCGGCATTGCGTGGATTAATTTCAAGCGCACGATCAAGCGCGCTGAGCGCACGGGTTAGGTTGTCGCGTTCTAGGTAAGCAACGCCTAGTTGGGTGTAAGCGTCTGCAGCGTCATCGTCAGCCTGAGAAGACGTGCTACCTGACGTGGCACAGCCAGCTAACAACATGCTGCTTACTAGCACGCACAGCATGTGAACCCGGGATGGGTAACGTCGCCAGCGGTGACCGATCATGTACACCCTCTTGTAGTCGCTATCTGCTAATAACAATCTTCTAATAACTATCTTCTAATAACTCTCTTCTAATAACCATCTTGCAGTGATCATCAGATGCATCGTCATTTGATAGAGCTGCACTTGTGGCGGTTTGAAAACGTGTCCATCAAAGCGCCGCACTCGACGGAAGTCAAGATAACGGCGGTTTAGTCCGCATCAAGCTGTACAGACTGAATATAGCGCGCACTTCGCTTAGTGCGGTCTTTCACCTTTCCTACCAGTTGGCCACAAGCAGCGTCGATATCATCGCCCCGCGTGATGCGTACGGTGGCGTTATAACCCAGGTCGTATAGCCATTGCTGAAAGCGCATCACTTGGTTACGTGAGGGCTTTTCGTAGCCTGAATTAGGAAATGGGTTGAAAGGTATCAGGTTGATTTTGCAGGGCAGCTCTTTTAGCAGTGCCGCCAGTTGTTCAGCATGTTCCTGCTGATCATTCACATCTCTAATGAGCGTATATTCGATGGTAACCTGACGGTTATCCGGGCATTTGGATAGATAACGGTGGCAGGCATCCAGCAGCGCGCGAATATTATATTTACGGTTAATCGGTACCAGCTCGTTGCGTAGCTCATCAGTAGAAGCGTGCAACGAAATGGCTAAGCTTACATCGATCTCATCGCCAAGCTTATCTATCATCGGCACAACGCCGGATGTGGAAAGCGTGACGCGGCGTTTGGAAAGCCCATAGCCATTGTCGTCGAGCATCAGCTTCATTGCTGGCACGACGTTATCAAAGTTGAGCAGCGGCTCGCCCATGCCCATCATGACTACGTTAGTCACCGGACGATTAGCGGTATCGCGGCGCGGGCCTACGCTACGCTGGGCGACCCAAACCTGGCCGATAATTTCGGCAGCGGTCAGATTACGCTGGAAGCCTTGTTTGCCCGTTGAGCAAAAACTGCAGTCTAACGAGCAGCCTACCTGGGAAGAGACGCATAGCGTTCGGCGTTTGCCATTCTCCGCAGGAATCAGCACCGTTTCCACGTAGCTGCCATCTTCTACTTCCAGGACCCACTTGCGTGTGCCGTCGCTGGAGGTACCTTCATAGACAACCCCAGGGCCACGAATCTCAGCCAGCCGAGCCAGTTTTTCTCGCAGCGGTTTGGATAGATTCGTCATGGCAGCAAAATCATCGCTACCTTCCTGGTGAATCCACTTCATTAGCTGGGCAGCGCGAAACTTCTTTTCGCCAATCGACAAAAAGAAGTCCTCCATCTGCTCGCGAGACATGCCCAGCAGGTTCTGGCGCTCTGGCGCGTTAGTGGCGGCAGGTTCGCTTTCGGTCGAGGAGAGAGAGGTAGGCGTATGTTGAGCTACGGTAGTGGTCATGGCGGTCAGCGTTCAGAGAAAAGGCGGGGGCATAGCCCCCGCGAAAATGGCCGGCAACGGATGTTGAATCGGCGGCACGCTTGGTTTAGCGCGGGCAAATTTCGTCGTTACCGAAGAAGTAGCTAATTTCGCGCTCAGCGCTTTCCGGAGAATCAGAACCATGGACAGCGTTTGCGTCGATTGTTTCCGCAAAGTCAGCGCGGATAGTGCCGGGGGCCGCTTCTTTCGGGTTAGTAGCACCCATCAGGTCGCGGTTTTTAGCGATAGCGCCTTCGCCTTCCAGTACCTGAACAACAACCGGGCCAGAGGTCATGAAGCCAACCAGGTCTTTAAAGAAAGGACGCTCTTTGTGTTCGGCGTAGAAACCGCCTGCTTTTTCTTCAGAAAGATGAACCATCTTCGCAGCAACAACTTTCAAGCCTGCTTTTTCAAAGCGAGAAATGATGTCGCCAATCGCATTTTTAGCAACGGCATCAGGCTTGATAATAGAAAGAGTACGTTCAATTGCCATGGTGGAATCTCCTTAAGAGGCATAAAGCAGAAGTGCCGCCCCGGAAAGCCGAGGCGGCGCAGGAAAAAAGAGTCGGCAGGGCTGCTGTGCATTACCGATTGCCGAGTGGCCGCGATTATAGCGCCTCAAGGGGGTGATGAATACCGGTGATGCAGCGCTAAACGTTTAGACCGTGAAGCTTTCGCCACAGCCACACTCATCTTTTACGTTGGGATTGTTGAAGCGG
This sequence comes from Halomonas sp. 3D7M, assembly GCF_014897885.1. NCBI lineage: Bacteria > Pseudomonadati > Pseudomonadota > Gammaproteobacteria > Oceanospirillales > Halomonadaceae > Halomonas > Halomonas sp. 3D7M. The sequence goes on from NZ_JABUZF010000254.1 coordinate 27,032, forward strand.
AAAAAGCGATTCAGCCCTTCGCTGACATAGTCCACTTCACTGCCGTTGAGTATTTCTAGCGCGTCTGGCGCGATATACACGCTGGCGCCGTGCTCTTCAAAGCGAATTTCGTCATCGCTTACGTCATCGGCAAAGTCGAGTACGTAACTATAGCCTGAGCAGCCGCTAGGTTTTACAGAAACGCGCAGCCCAAACCCCTGGCCACGCTCGTCGAGAACGTGACGGATTTGCTGAGCAGCAGCGGGGGTAATATTGAGAGTTGCCATCGGGCGTCCTCCTTCAAGAAGTCGGTAGGTTGATTGCCAAATGTGGCATCAGCCGTTTAACGCGTTGAGCGTAGTCCGCTCAACGCGTGGCGCAGTAGTGTCAGCGCATGATCAATGTCGGCGTCAGTGGTGAAACGCCCAAAACTAAAACGTAGCGATGAGAGTGCAAGGGCGCGCGGTGTGCCGATTCCCAATAAAACGTAGGAAGGGTCAACGCTAGCAGAGTTGCAGGCAGACCCGGTTGACACAGCAACATCGCGCAGCGCCATCAATAGAGATTCACCGTCTACCCCTTTAAATGCCAGGTTTAAAATATTGGGAACGGCATTTTCCGGCGGAGAGTTGGCGAAGACACCATCAACATCTTCTAGCCCTTTTAGGAAGCGTGCGTGTAGCTGGGCGATATGAGCTTGATCTTCCTGGTGATGGTGTTGCATTAGCGCAAACGCTTCACCCATGCCGGCAATTTGATGGGTCGGAAGTGTGCCAGAGCGCATGCCTCGCTCGTGGCCGCCACCATGGATAAGTGCTTCTATGCGTATATCTGGATGGCGTTTGACGTAAAGCGCACCAACGCCTTTGGGGCCATAAACTTTATGTCCAGACAGCGACATTAGATCAATTTGTTGCGCCACCACATCTAACGGAATACGTCCTACAGCTTGGGCCGCATCAGTATGAAAAACAGCCCCGAACTCATGGGCAACCTCTGCCAGCGCGGCAATATCATTAATGCTACCCAATTCGTTATTGACCGCCATTAATGACACGAGTGCCGTGTCGTCTCGCATGGCAGCGCGCAGCTGTTCTGGCGTGGTACGCCCGTCTCGCCCAGGCGTGAGCCACGTCACTTCAAAACCTTCGCTTTCCAGGGCGTTGGCAGTATCCACTATCGCTTTATGCTCAATGGTGGACGTTACCAGGTGCATGCCGCGCTCACGATTGGCGCGCATGTAGCCGATCAGCGCTAGATTGTTGGCCTCAGTGGCGCCGCTGGTCCAAACCACTTCACGTGGGTCTGCGTTAATGGTATCGGCGACTTGACGGCGAGCCTGCTCTACCACCTGTTCCGCCTGCCAGCCCAGCATGTGACTGCGCGAGGCAGGGTTGGCGAACAGCTGATCAACAGTTAAATAGCGCTGCATGACGTCGGCCACACGGGTATCGACCGGCGTGGTCGCGGCATAGTCCAAATAAATCGGCAGCGAAGGGGTGGAGGTCATCGTCATAGAGTCCAACGTGCAGTGAAAGCCGTTAAGGGGATGAGGCGAGAATGCCAGCTTCTACGCGCTGCTTTTGCCGAGAGGCAATGCGTATAACATCGGGGCGCTGCATCAGTTGTGCAAGGCTGGTGTCATCAAGGAAGTTACGAATCTGCCCTGATAGATCACACCACAGGTGATGGGTTAGGCAGGTGTCGCCTTGTTGGCAGTCTGAAAGCCCTTGGCAGCGTGTTGCATCCACGGTCTCATTAACAGCATCAATCACTTGGGAAACGCTGATGTCTTCGGCTGGTTTAGCCAGCAAATAGCCGCCACCAGGGCCACGCACGCTGCTAACTAGACCCGCTCGGCGCAGGCGTGCAAATAGTTGCTCAAGATAAGAGAGCGAAATTTCCTGACGCTGAGAAATATCCCCCAAGCTGGTCGGGCCTTGGGGGGTATTTATCGCCAAATCGAGCATGGCGGTAACGGCGTAACGGCCTTTAGTGGTCAAGCGCATGACAGGCACCTCGACGCTGAACCTCAGCGCACTTACGGCAAATGTAACGCCATTATGGAAATCCTGAGTGCTTTGGTCAACTATTGCGCGATGTCGTTGAGTCAGAGGTTGAATCAGCCGCTGCATCAGATGGCGAGTTAGGCGTTGAATCAGGAGCACTTTGCTGTGTCCTGGCGGCTGCTGTCTCGGTCGCCTCGGCGTCGGCTTTTGGCTCGGAACTGTGTTTGCCAACCCCTGGGCAGCCCGTATCGTTTTCATCAAGAATGTCGGCGAAATCTTCATCGCGCAGAGCCGGGAGTTGGCCGTCGCGATAGTTGGCATCCAATTGACGCAGTGTCGAGCACATACGCTCAATGCGTTCATCCACGGCGTGCATGTGATCAAGCATCGCCTGCATCGAACGTGCCACAGGGTCGGGCATATCCTGGCTTACACCGTAAGCATCGAAGCCAAATTTTTGGCAAATTGCCTCGCGGCGAGCCGGGTCGACATCTAACGCTTCCTCGACATCGGGGTCGGCGCGTTTAACGATTTTGCCAGGAATGCCCACCACCGTAGCGCCGGATGGCACTTCTTTGGTGACCACGGCATTAGAGCCAATTTTAGCTCCCGCGCCTACGGTGAACGGGCCAAGGATCTTAGCGCCAGCGCCAACAATGACGCCATCTTCTAACGTAGGGTGACGCTTACCCTTATTCCAACTGGTGCCGCCTAAGGTAACACCTTGATAAAGGGTCACGTTATCGCCGACTAGCGCTGTTTCACCAATCACCACGCCCATGCCGTGATCAATAAAGAAACGGCGGCCAATAGTGGCGCCTGGGTGAATCTCAATGCCGGTCAGCCAGCGGGAAAACGTCGATAGCGTTCGCGCCAACCATTTAAAATTTTTCTTCCATAGCCAGTGGCTGCAGCGGTGAAGCAGCAGGGCGTGCAGGCCGGGATAGTTGGTCAGCACCTCAAGAGAGTTACGTGCCGCTGGGTCGCGGTCGAATACGCTATTAATGTCTTCACGCAAGCGTTGAAACATGGGTGATCCTTGGGCGTTAAAGGGCGGCAATCATAAGTTCTTGGAATATGGCTAGTGCCTAGTGCAATGCAGCGCTCAAAAAAACGATGTTGGGGCGCACCGATACGACTTCAAGTTTCGGTTGCCCAAGCCGCAGCGGTGGCCAGCGCTATGGACGATGTTTGTCTGTCGCTTTTTCGGTTGCCGAAAGAATGCCACGCAGAATATTCATCTCCATTTTTTCAGGACGAGCACGTAGGTACAGGCGACGCAATCTCGCCATCAGTTGGCGCGGCTGTGCGGGGTCATGAAATTCAATGGCAATCAGCGTGCGCTCCAAGTGCTCAAAGTAGCGCTCTAGTTCGGCATGGGTGGCCAGCGCATCATCCGGCTCTTCAGCGGTGCTGGCGCTATCCTGTTGAGTTAGCCATGCCATACGGCACTCATAGGCAATCACCTGAACGGCGGCAGCCAGGTTTAGCGAGCTGAAATCTGCATTGGTGGGAATATGCACGTGGGCATGACAACGCTGCAGCTCGGCATTGGTTAAGCCGCTGTCCTCGCGGCCAAACACCAGCGCGACACGTGCACTGTCGGGCTGGCATTCGCTGGGCAGGCGCTCGGCCAGCTCGCGTGGGGAAATCATTGGCCAGGGCAGCGTGCGCGAACGGGCGCTAGCGCCCACCGCAAGCGTGCAGTCAGCAACGGCGTCTTCAAGAGAGGCGTGGACTTTTGCCTGATGCAGCAGGTGGTCGGCTCCCGAAGCGCGGGAAATGCTGTCTTGGGTAATCACCTCACAGCGCGGCGCCACCAGGGCTAAATCGGCTAAGCCCATGTTGTGCATGGCGCGGGCGACGCCGCCAATATTACCAGGATGGCTAGTGCCAATAAGAACAATACGGATGCGCTCAAGCATAATGGGCTCGGTAATCAAGTACGGAAAACGCGCAGTTTAGCATGAGTCGATAGCATGCCCGAGGGGGCTCTGTTAGAATTGCCCGCCAAAGCAGTCCTGCCACTGCCTCCGTTCTTTAACATCACTGTGACAAGGCCCGATCATGAATCCTATGGTCCAATTTACGCTGCGCGCTGCGCGTGGCGCTGTTGAACACTTTTTACGTGTTCGTGAACGCATTGAAAATGCTCACGATGAATTTAACCTCGACCGCTTGCTAGAAGACACCGCTCGCAAAGCAGAGGCCACCATTGTTCAGCAGCTGCAGCGTGGGTATCCCCTGCACGGCTTCAGTGGCCGCTATACGCCCCATAAAGCGGGTGAAGGCGAAGGCGCTGATATCGTCTGGAAAATTGAACCAATGCACGGCTATTCCAATTTAGCGGTGGCAGGTAAGGGCTTTGCTCTCTCAGTGGTGTGTCTCGTTAAAGATCGCCCCGAACACGCGGTAATTATCTGTCCGTTTTCTGACGATGAGTATATCGCCAGCCGCGGCCGCGGTGCTCAGCATAACGATAAGCGCATGCGTGTAAGCAAACCTACCGCGATTAGCGGTACGCGGATAGCGATGAGCCTGCCAGAAACCTGGTTGCGCCCCAGCCATTTGCCAGCTTACCTGACCATTACTCAGCAGTTAGCCCCCCAAGTAGACGCCATGTTGGCATCTGGTAGCGGCCTGCTGGATATTTGTGAGCTGGCCTGTGGGCGTGTGGACAGCGTCTTTGTTCTGGGACTTGAAGAGCAAGATATGCAGGTGGGAACGCTATTGCTGAAAGAAGCCGGTGCATTGATGGGTACGCCTGACGGCAAGCCGACAGTGGCCGCTGAAGGTCAGCTGATGGCCGCTGGCCCGCGTTTGTACAAAGCCTTGATTAAACAATTGGCACCGCATTTTTAAGTTCGTAAAAATGGTAAGTGGTAAAAGCGATTGATACAGTCTGCTCGATGACCACGCATTAAAAAGGCTCTGTCGATTTTATCGGCAGAGCCTTTTTGTTGCGGATTGCTTTTGCTGGTTTACGGCAGCTCTTCTTCCTCTTCGTCCGTCTCTTTCTTGGTGGGGATAAGGTCTTCCCGTGAAAGCTTGAGCGGAATCAGTAACGCACCTGAGATATAAATTGATGAGAACGTACCCACCACGATGCCAATTAACAGCGCAATAGCGAAGTTCTCGATCATGTCGCCGCCTAATAGCAGCAGCGCCAGCAACACCAGTACCGTAGTACCAGAGGTGGCGAGCGTGCGGGACAGGGTGGCATTGATCGCTTCGTTGAAGATTTGCGGCATATCATCAATACGCGATGTTCGAATGGTCTCGCGGATACGGTCATAGACAACAATCGTATCGTTTAGCGAGTAACCGATAACGGCCAAAATCGCTGCCAGTACTGTTAGATCGAACTCAAGCTTGAACAGCGCGAAGACGCCAACAACAATGATGACATCGTGCAGCAAGGCTAGCAGGGCACCAAGAGCAAACTTATATTGAAAGCGGAAGGCAACGTAAAGCATCACCACGCCCAATGCCACTAGAAGGCCTAAGCCGCTTTGGTCGCGAAGTTGGTCGCCTACCTGTGCACCGACAAATTCGGCCCGCACAAGATTAACGCTATCGCCATTGGCACGTAGCAGGCTGACAACATCGTTACCGACATCCGCATCGAACGCTTGCTGAATGCGGATAAGTATTTCTGTTGATGCGCCAAACGTTTGCACCGACACGTCTTGGAAACCACTGTCTTCGAGCAATTGGCGAATCGCGTCTAAGGACGGGACTGCGCCGTAGCGCACTTCCACCAGGGTGCCGCCGGTGAAGTCCAGTCCGAGATTTAGCTGCTGAAAAATAATCGCGCCAATCGAGATGATTAGCATCAAGGCAGAGACGATAAACGCAAGGTTGCGCCGCCCCATAAAGTCGATTCGCAGTTGTGATAGGGGTTTCATTACCACCTCTTAAATTCTGGGCTAAGCACGTGGTTCAGATCCATGCTTTTCAAATCTATGCCATTTAGATCCATGTGTTTAAATCCACAGCTTTTTGACGGGCTTGCTGCCATAGGTCAGGTTGACCATGGCGCGCGTTACCAGTAGTGCTGTGAACATGGATGTCAAAATGCCAATGGAGAGCGTAACGGCAAACCCTTTCACTGGGCCGGTACCGATCGAGAACAGAATCACCGCTACCAGCAGCGTGGTGATGTTGGCATCCACGATAGAAGTGAAAGCGCGCTCGTAGCCCGCATGGATTGCTTGCTGAATCGACATGCCGTTGCGCAATTCTTCGCGTATACGCTCGAATATCAGCACGTTGGCATCAACTGCCATGCCTAGCGTCAGCACAATCCCGGCAATGCCTGGTAGTGTTAACGTAGCGCCCAGCATCGACATAACCGCGACGAGCAGCGTTAGGTTTAGCGCTAGGGCGATGTTGGCAAATACCCCAAACACTTTGTAGCGCACCAGCATAAACAGCACGACCAGTAACAAGCCGATTTGTACTGATAGCAGGCCACGTTCAATGTTTTCGGCACCCAGGCTTGGTCCAATGGTGCGTTCCTGGACAAAGTAGATAGGGGCGGCCAGTGAACCAGAGCGGAGCAGAAGAGCAAGCTCAGCAGCTTCAGTCGGTGAGTCTAAGCCGGTAATGCGGAAGCTGTTACCTAGTGCACTTTGGATGGTAGCAAGGCTGATCAAGCCGCGTTCGACGTAGGGCTCGCGAATAATCGTTTCTTCGCCCGTTTCGGGGTCGATTTCTACGCGATCTTCGCTTTTATGTTCAATGAACAATACCGCCATATTGCGACCGATGTTGGTTCGCGTGGCGCGGTTCATTAATGTACCGCCGGTGCCGTCCAAGTTAATGTTGACCTGCGGACGACCATTTTCATCAAAGCTATTGCTGGCACTGGATACGCTATCACCGGTAATAATGACATCGCGCATCAGCTCTGCCGAGCGTGCAGGGTCGTTACGGAATTCTAGACGTTCGGTTTCCGTGTCAGGCGTATCGTTGCGAGCTTCCAGGCGAAACTCTAGGTTTGCCGTTGCACCCACAATACGCTTTGCAGCCACGGTATCTTGAACGCCGGGCAGCTCAACCACGATTTGGCTAGGCCCTTGGCGTTGAACCATCGGCTCAGCGACACCCAACTCGTTAACGCGGTTGCGTAGCGTGGTTAAGTTTTGATTGATCGCATAGTCCTGAATCTCGTTAACCGTTTGGTCGCTGAGCGTCATGACTAGGTTGGAAGCACGACCATCGCCTTCATTGCTGTATTCAAAATTAGGGAAGTCGCGGCTGATCAAGCGCCGGGCAGTATCGCGGTCTTCTGCACTGCCAAAGGCGATTGAAAGTGAACGCTCGTCGATGGTGGTGTTGCGATAGCGAATGCGCTCCCCACGTAGCAGTTCACGCATGGCGCTGGCATTCACTTCCAAGCGCTGGGTAAGGGCGGCATCCATATCTACTTCGAGTAAGAAGTGCACGCCTCCACGTAAATCGAGGCCCAGTGTCATGGGGGATGCGGAAAAGGCTTGCAGCCAACCAGGGGTGGCGTCAGCGAGGTTGAGTGCGACAGTCGCGTCACTACCCAATACATCTGCGGCAATATCGCGGGCGTCTAGCTGATCATCATCACTCTGAAGGCGAATCAGCCATTGGCCATTCGTTTCTTCAATGGCTTTAATGCCGATATCGCTATCAATGAGCGCTTCTTCAACGCGGGATATTTGCCGTTCATCCAGCGAGTCGCCCTGGGCATCGCTAACCTGGATGGCGGGATCTGCGGGGAATAAATTGGGAAGCGAATAGATAAGGCCAACCACCAGGACGACCAGTATCAGCAGATACTTCCACAGGGGGTAACGGTTGAGCATGCAAGCCCTGCCTTCAATTACAAACGGAATTGCTGTGCACGGACAGACCGCGCACAGCAAAGTTCACCATCGTGGCTACCATGTCACCCCTGCCGGGGTGGCTGGCACTGGATCGGCAGGGGGGAGATGCAGGCGTTAGATGGACTTAATAGTGCCTTTAGGAAGTACGGCAGCAACGGCATTTTTCTGCACGTTAACTTCGGTGCCTTCAGAAACTTCCAGCGTTAGGAACTCATCATTAACTTTGGTAACACGACCAACAAGACCGCCACCGATGACGACTTCATCGCCTTTGGCCAAGCCAGTAACCAGCTGTTTGTGCTGCTTAGCGCGCTTTGCCTGGGGGCGCCACAGCAGGAAGTAAAAAATCAGCACAAAACCAACCAGCATGACAATTTGCGCGATGCCACCGCCGGCAGCGGCTTCTTGGGCATGGGCTGGTGAGATGAAGAAATCCAGCATTGCAGAGAACTCCTGGGTTAGAAAACTCAATGGGTGAACCGATTAAACCACCCG
>NZ_JABUZF010000254.1:35446-42511 GCF_014897885.1 Halomonas sp. 3D7M
GGGCATAAAAGCCTTCCACAAAGGTCGTCAATGTACCCGCTTCGATTGCCGCGCGCAAATCAGCCATTACCCGCTGATAGTAGCGTAAGTTATGGATGGTATTGAGCATGGAGCCGAGCATTTCGTTACAACGATCCAGGTGGTGCAAGTAGCCCCGTGAGAAATTTTTGCAGGTATAGCAGTCACACTCAGCATCAAGCGGTTGGGTATCAAAGCGGTGCTTAGCGTTACGGATCTTGACCGTACCCTCGGAGGTGAACAGGTGGCCGTTACGTGCATTACGAGTAGGCATTACGCAATCGAACATGTCGACGCCGCGACGCACACCCTCTACCAAGTCTTCTGGTTTGCCAACGCCCATCAGGTAGCGCGGGGTGTCGTCAGGCATCCACGTCGGTAGATAATCGAGTACCTTGATCATCTCTTCTTTGGGTTCGCCTACCGACAAGCCACCAATGGCTAAGCCATCAAAGCCAATTTCGAGCAGCCCTTTTAATGAGCGTTCGCGAAGTTCAGGGTGCATGCCGCCTTGAATAATGCCGAACAGCGCCGAAGGCGAATCACCATGAGCCTCGCGTGAGCGTTTCGCCCAGCGTAGCGAAAGCTCCATGGATTTTTCGGCTTCTTCAAAAGTGGCTGGGTACGGCGTGCACTCGTCGAAAATCATCACTACGTCAGAGCCCAACGAGCGCTGCACGGCCATGGATTCTTCTGGCCCCATAAATACCTTGCTGCCATCGACCGGTGAGCGGAAGTGAACGCCTTGCTCGGTAATTTTGCGCATTTCGCCTAAGGAAAAAACCTGAAAACCGCCGGAATCGGTCAGGATAGGTTTGTCCCATTGGGCAAAATCATGCAAGTCGCCATGGGCTTCAATCACGTCGGTGCCTGGGCGCAGCCATAGGTGAAAGGTGTTGCCGAGAATGATTTCTGCGCCAATCTCTTTCACGGAGTCAGGTGTCATGCCCTTCACCGTGCCGTAGGTGCCCACCGGCATAAAGGCCGGGGTTTCGACGGTACCGCGGGGGAAGTGCAAGCGCCCCCGGCGTGCACGGCCATCGTCGGCTAGGCGCTCAAAGCGCATAAAACATTCGTTTCGCATCTAAATAACTCGTCAATAATCGGTTAAGGCGCTGGACGTATCGTGTTTAGCGGGTCAGCAGCATGGCATCGCCATAACTAAAGAACGCGTAGCGCTCGTCAACTGCCGTGCGGTATGCCCGCATCATGTGGTCATAGCCGGCAAATGCAGAGACCAGCATCAGCAGGGTCGACTCGGGCAGGTGGAAATTAGTTATCAGAGCATCTACACAGCGCCATTCGTAGCCAGGGTAGATAAAGATATCGGTGTCGCCGCTGTAGGGGGCAATCTGGCCGTCGCTACTTTTCAGGCAAGCGCTTTCTAAGCAGCGCACGCTGGTAGTGCCGACGGCAATGATCCGTTTCCCCGCAGCCTGAGTGTCACGCACTTGTTGACAGGCGGTCTCAGACACCTCAATCCACTCGCTATGCATATGGTGTTCAAGGATGTTGTCGACGCGCACTGGCTGAAAGGTGCCAGCGCCGACGTGCAAGGTCACAAAGGCACTGTTAACGCCTTTCTCGGCCAGGGCATCCAACAACGGTTGGTCAAAGTGAAGCCCCGCGGTAGGCGCTGCTACTGCACCGTCGCGGCGGGCATACACGGTTTGATAGCGTTCCCGATCACTCAGCTCATCGTCACGGGTGATATAGGGCGGCAGTGGCATATGGCCATGCTTTTCAAGCAGCGCAATCATTGGCGTGTCGCCTAAAAAGCGCAGCTCAAACAGTGCATCGCGGCGGCCTTCAACCACCGCATGAATGTCGCCTTCAAAGATCAGCTCGGTGCCAGGCTTAGGTGATTTACTCGAACGGATATGTGCCAAACCGCGGTGGCTATCCAGCGGGCGCTCCAGCAGCATTTCTACTTTACCGCCGCTAGCCTTGTGACCGTGCAAGCGTGCTGGAATGACGCGCGTATCATTGAATACCAGCAAGTCGCCGGGTTCGAGTAGTTCAAGTAAATCAGCAAACTGGCGATGCTCAAGCGCGCCGCTTTGGCCATCCACGCATAGCAAACGGCAGTCGCTGCGCTGCTCAGAAGGGTAGCGAGCAATTAGCTCGTCGGGTAGCTCGAAATGAAAATCCGCGCGCTGCATGGAAATGGCTCTTATCAGTGGTCAAACAGGCGGCATAGGATAGCGCTTTAGATAGATAAAGTCAGTCAATGTGATTGACCTGTGAGGTTATCTACGTATAATGCGCAGCCATTGCCGGTGTGGCGGAATTGGTAGACGCAGCGGATTCAAAATCCGCCGCCTTTACGGGTGTGCCAGTTCGAGTCTGGCCACCGGCACCAAATTCAAGGGCTTAGCGATTTATCGCTAAGCCCTTTTTTTGTGGTGCGCCAAGCTTGCTACACCATCAAAAGATACCCCACTTGGTTAGTCTGGGTATTTTTCTTTGCAGCATTAAAAATATCTTCGATATGGCGATGCTGGATAAGAGAGAGTTAATCCAATTGGCTCGCCGAGTTAATCCAATTGGCTCGCCAACACCGATAAGGTATTAGGCGCAAGAAGTTGTGAAAGAACTTCAGGCTCGGTTGCGCCTGGTGCGTACCATAAGTAGAGAGGTACCCCTGAACGGCCGTGCTGCTCCAAGAAAGTGGTAATGGCGGGGTCTCCATTAGTCCAATCGCCCTTCATTGTGATCACTTCCGCCTGTTCGAATGCTTGTTGCGTGCGGGGTGTGTTGATGGCTCGCTGTTCGTTGATTTTGCAAGTGACGCACCAGTCTGCCGAGAAGTAGACCAAAATGGCGTGACCTTGTTGACGAAGTTCGGCCAATCGGTTCGCATTGAAGTCGAGTGGGCGTGTGTCGGCTGAACTTACGAGCGGATTGGGGTCTACCGCTTGCGGGATAAAGGCGCCAGGAACGAGCACGCTTCCAGTCAGCGCCAGCCCGGCAGCGAGTCCTGCCGGTAGCCAGCTTAACCGCTTGGCGCTGCGTTGACGTAGTCCGGTGAACCAAAGCCCTATCGCCAGCAACATGATCAGAGCGAGGCTCGCAATCATGCCGTTGTGGCTGAGCTGGCGGCCAAGCACCCAAGCCAAGGCTAAAGCGGTTAGGAACATGGGGATGGCCATGATATGCCGGAAGTTGGCAAGCCAAGGACCAGGGCGGGGAAGTAGGCGGCGCAATACCGGCACGAAACCAAGCAGCAAAAATGGCAGGGCAATGCCCAGGCCCAAACCAGCGAATACTGTCAGTGCGGCAAACGTGGGGAGCACCAAGGCTGCGCCAAGAGCCGTGGCCATAAAGGGACCGGAGCAAGGCGTTGCGACGAAGGCGGCCAGTACGCCTGTCCAGAAGGCACCGGCTACACCGTCCTGGCTTGCTAGCTTGCCACCGGCATTGATGGATCCCAGCTCAAAAAGGCCGGCCAGATTAAAACCGATGGCCGCGGTCAATAGGGTCAGCACCAGGAGGACTCGCGGGTCTTGCAGTTGGAAGGCCCAGCCAACCTGGGTACCCACTGCACGTAAGGCGATAATCGTCGCGCCAAGTATTAAGCAAACGATAACCACGCCAGCGGTATAGGCTAACGCCTCCCGCCGGGCTTCGCGTTGACCTCCGGTTAAACGCGCAAGGCTAAGCACCTTGAGGCTGAGGATCGGGAAAACGCAGGGCATGATATTGAGCAGAACACCGCCCAATAGGGCGCCGAAGAATGCTGTCAGCAGTAGAGTAGGACTGCCTTGTTCACCGGTGGTGCTGGCGTTGGTGGCACTGGCGATGGTGGTGCTACTGGAGGAGGAGGCACTCTGATATCCGTTGGTGCTCGCCGCTGGCGCCTCAGCGCTATGGCTAACCAGTGTTAAGCCAGTCCCGGTTCCCAGTGACAGCAGCGCTTCGAACGCAGTGGGCGGGCTGTTTGCCGACCAGGCGTTAGCCCGCTGAGTTTCAACAATCAAGACATCGCCTTCACGGCTGAAGATTTGTTCAGCCGCGGGATCCACGATGTTATCGGTGTCGACAAATAAGTGTGGATCATTCAGCGTCACGCTAGCGGGCAAGGGGATGCTGACTCGCAGCCGCGCATCGTTGATCGTCACAAAGCTGGCTTGCGAGCCCAGCGGCCTGGGTAACTCACGCCGCCACTCATCGAAGCGCGCTTTGCGCTCTTGCGTAATATGGCCATCGCCTGCGGTGAGGGTAATGGCAAGCGTTGATTGTTCGGGAACGCAGGCATCCGCACGGCAAGCGAGATAGTTCAAATCGACGGTGATTGGCAGAGGCGTTCCCGGCGCGACCGAACCATCTATCTCAACGGGGAGCAGTAGCGCGTAAGGATGCTCAAAGACATGATTCATCAAGTCGCCGGTCATCAGCGTATGTGGCACTGGAAAGCTGGCATCGCCCACGCTGACACCATCCGGTAATTGCCAGTCGAACTGCGGTGCCAGGCCAATGCTGCCCGGCTGTTTCCAATACCCATGCCAACCTGACTGCGGCTCCATGAAAACGGCTAACGTGCTGGAGGTACCGGCTGCGGGTTGGTCCGTTTCCGCTATCAAGCTGCTCTTGATGAGTAACTCGCCCGAAGTGCCGGGAAACTCTTGAGCAGCCCCGATCTGGGGGAGCAGCATGAACGCCAGATAAAAGAGGACGCAATAGCGGTAAAGGGATCGGGGCATTGGTTATCAGCCCGCTTGAGACGGGCTGCTCCATTGAAAAGTATATCGCGCCGTGGCTGGCGCGAAATGGCGGTAGGTTATTGGCTGATGCGTTCGATGGCTTCGGCGAGCTCGGTATCTTGTGGCCCAAGCTTGTCGGCTACCTTGCCATCGGCATCAATAAGCACAACGGTGGGTATCTGTTGAATGCCGAAGCGGCGGTGTATGTCACCATCGGCATCAAGTAACACGGGAAACGCTGTCTCGGTGGTATCTAAATAGCTTTCGACGTCGGACTCTTTGGTCCAGAGTCCAGAAATAATGCCTACCCATTGAGTCTCCGAGTCTTTACTCAATTGGTTGACGGTTTCGCGAACGCGGCGACAAGCAGAGGCGGTGGCCGGCTGGCTCTCGGCAAGGTAGGACTCACACCATGACGCAAAGAACACCATGCCCAGGGGCTTATCTGTCGCTGTGCGGGACAGGTCGATGGTGTCGCCGTCACGCGTGGTGATATTCATCTGGCTAACCGTCTCGCCTACCGCTAACGCATTGGCGTCGATATCCTCGGCTGTGGCGTCGTGAGTGGCTGTTGATGAGTCGGGCTCAGTAAGTGTCAGTGCTGCTTGTAATGCCTCTTCTAGAGCTTGATCGTCACGATAGCCAATGTGAGTGATGTGGCCACTGAGATCAATCACGACATGCTGCGGGGTAACGCGCAGGTTAAGGGCTTCAGCCAGCGTACCGTCATCTACCGTGATAGGCATCGTCAGGCCCATTTCTTCGCGATACGCACGCGCAGATGCTGCGCTGTCTGCGTAGCCGGTGTTAACGGCGATGACCTGAATGTCATCACCATGTGTTTCCTGGATGGCCTGAAAGCCTGGCATCTGCTGGCGGCAGGGTACGCACCAGGTTGCCCAAAACTTTATATATACCGGTTTGACGCCATACAGGGTGCTGAGATCGATGGTGTCACCCTCCAGCGTGGTAATGGTTAACTCGGGGCCGGGTTGACCAATGAGCGACTCGCCAGCCGCTTTGGCGCGCTGTTCGCCATCGGCGTCGGCATCATAGGCCTGGTCAGATTCCGGTTGTTCAGATTCCTGTTGTTCAGTGGTCTCGGTCGCTAGTGAAGGGCCAACATAGCCGAGCAACATGGCGAGCAGTATCGCCGTTGAAAGCCTGGTGCTGTTTATTCGCATAGGGGAGATCCTCTGGGTAAATGGTTCGGGGCTTGCGCAATTGCTTTGGGCTAGCTCAAAGAACGACAATAAGGTTGCAGACCGATAAAAGCAGCGTGGAGCGTGAGCAGGATTGTGAATGGCATCATGGTCTAAAAAAAGAACCAAGAATGACTGGTTTTTATGTACCATTGCGTTATGAACAAACTTCGCTTTTCGCTTGATCGCCAGGGCAAGCAGTCTCTTTCCGAACAAATACGCTTCAGCATTGCGGATGCTATTCGGCAAGGGCATTTGTATGAGGGCGCGCGGCTGCCTTCATGGCGTGATCTGGGCGCGCAGCTGGGTGTTTCGCGGGGCACCATAAAAACGGCTTATGATCGGCTCTGCGATGATCAGCTAGTTGTTTCCAAGGGGGCTGCAGGCACCTTTGTTAGCTCCGTGCTACCCGCAGTGCCAGAGATGGCCGCGGTGGCCTCTCGCCTGCCACTGCCTGACCTGTATCAGGATCTGGATAGTGTTCCCAAGCTTTTTCAAGTCGGCGTGCCAGCACAGGACGCGTTTCCCTTTAAGCAGTGGTCGCGCATCATGCTGCGCTGTACGCGAAAGGCAGTGGCTGAGTCGCTGCGTTATCCAGATCCTCGCGGCGAGTCTCAGCTGCGCAAGGAAATTGCTGCCTATCTAGCGGTATCTCGGGGGCTACTCTGCTCTGCCGAGCAGATCATCATCACCAATGGTTATGCGGGCGCGCTGGGTTTGGCATTGCACTTGCTACGCCTGGATTCACAGCGGGTGTGGGTTGAGAACCCTGGCTATCCGCTAACTCGGCATGCTTTGTCACTGGCAGGATATACATCAGTTCCCGTTCCGGTGGATGATCAGGGAATGTGTGTGGAACAAGGCATAGCGCTGGCCGCGGATGCCCGCTTAGCGATTGTAACGCCAGGCCAGCAAGCCCCCTTGGGGATGCAGTTGTCGCTGAATCGACGCCAAGCACTACTGATATGGGCTAGAGAAAATGCGGGTTGGATCATCGAAGATGATTATCTAAGCGAACTGCAGCTAAGCGGACAAGCAACACCGGCACTGGCCTCGCTGGATCGTGACGGAAGGGTGATTCACATCGGTACGTTTAGTAAGACCATCAGCCCACGCTTGCGGCTCGGTTTTATGGTCGTACC
>NZ_JABUZF010000254.1:42567-42768 GCF_014897885.1 Halomonas sp. 3D7M
CCTTATCGCCCGCGTCTGCATTGCCGAGCCAGCTAGCCGTGGCGGAGTTTCTGCGCGATGGTCATTACTTGCGTCATATTCGGCGTATGAAACGCTTGTATAGACAGCGACGAGATGGGCTGCTGGCACTCATGAATGGATCGGTCTCACTGAGCGATATGGCAGGTCTGTCACTGATGCTCGCCTTGGAGGAGGGCATGG
>NZ_JABUZF010000254.1:42808-52600 GCF_014897885.1 Halomonas sp. 3D7M
TGCCGAGGCTGCCCAGGCTTTTAACTTGGCCCCGATGCCGCTGTCTCCCTGGTATGCCACCCAAGCTGGGGCGCGAAAAGGGTTACTGCTAGGCGTAACCAATCTATCCAGCCCTGCCTGCGAAGAAGGCTATCAGCAGTTGGCAGCGCTTATTGATCGACATCACCGATAGTGGCTGGGCTTTAAATCGATGACACGTCATTAGTCAGTACGCCAGCTTCGATTAGCGTGGTCTGCGCCTGTTGCCACGCTTTGGCGATCGCGGTTTCGCCGAACACTAAGCCCTGCAGATATACGAAGTGGACATCCCGAATGCCGATGGTGTTGAGAATAAGGGTGAGGTAGGGAGTGAGAAAATCGGGTTGTGGGTTATCGCCTTGTAACATGCCGCCCGCGCTCACCAGAACGGTGGTGGGGCGATCGTGCAATAACCCTTGTTTTCCCTCTGAGACGATAAATGTGCGGTTAATACGCACCACGTGGTCTATCCAGAGTTTCAGCGCTGCCGGTACGCTGAAGTTGTGCATAGGCAGCGCGATTAATAAGCGGTTGCTCTGCTCCAACTCACGAATCAGTTGCTCGGACTCTGACAGGGCGGTGTTAACACGATCGCCGATGTTGTGGCTGAGTAGCGCCGAGGAGTAATGATGGGTTAGTGGCGACAGCGGAGCGGCAACTAAATCGCGTTCTATCAACCCCACGTTTGAGTTTCTGGCTGTCTCCTCAGCTAGGATCTTTTGAGCCAAGCGATAGCCCAGCGCATGCTTGCCATGCGGGCTAGCGTGAACAAATAAGGTGTTGTGCATAGACCTCTCTTTTTAAAACCCTCTTCTTAAAACGACAGTGACCTTCTCCTGATTGTCTTGAAGGAGTTCAGCCGATCAATCAGGTGACAGGACGATCCTGGCTTGCGGTCAACTTTTGTTCCTGTACTTGCCTATCTGACGCTGGAAGGCCGTCAGAACCTATTCCTAATATCATACCGCGATAAAAGGCTTTTATTCCCTTCCGTCCTGCGAGCAAGGTCAGTGCAAGTAGCCCGCTGAATCCCAGTGCTAAGCCGATTATGGGGCCAATGATGTAACAGAACAGCACAAGAAATGGCATGCCAACCAGGTAGTCGATGGATTTCACAATTATATGTCGCATGAGGTTTCTCTTTTTTTTGAGCATGCTCAATTTTTAATTGAGCGCGCTCAAAAAGTCAAGCAATTTTGCCCTGGTCGGCCTTCGAGATGAGACCTGGAATACGGTGGGGAAGGTCTTAATTGGTGGGTAAGATAACCGTGAGCTCGGCTCGAAAGTCGTTGATGGCAGCCTCTCGGCAAGGCTGATCGTGGCTAAGATGGCGGACAAGTGTCATGAGGTAGCTGTTTTCGATCAGGCGCATACGAGTGGCGTCATGCAAAGTCGTTGCGCTTAAGATACAAGGCAGCAGTGAATCGTCGACGTTGCGTAAATAATCAAGGTCCCAGAGTGCCTCTTTCAGCAGGCTACGGCTCAAGGCAATATGATCGAAGTAATAGCGATAGAAGTGGGAGGCCAGCTCAACTAATGCTTCATGCTCGCTGCCGCCCGCCCAACTCGCCAGGAAGGTCTTAGCGATGTGGCTGATCTGCTCTTCCATACCCTCCCGCAAGATATCAATCTTGTTGGGATAGTGGCTGAACACAGTGCCGTCGGCAACACTAGCACGACGAGCGATCTCACGAGTGGTAGTAGAGGAAAAGGAGCGTTCAGAGAACAGCGCCCAGGCAGCCTCACGAATACGCTTGCGGGTGACTTCCTTCTTGCTCATCCTCTCACTCTCCGAGATGTCCATTGGCTGACTGATGATACCTGCCCACGGCTTAGGCTCAAAGGCTGGTGCCTAATGCAAAAAAACCGGATTTGTTGGCGAGAGGTATCATCATGTCATCGAAAGTAGGAATATCTCGAATAGTGATCAATCGTTTGTCGTGCATGGACAAATAATAGCGACAGGTCAGACGTCAGCGCGATAATTGACGGGCACCCAATCAAACATCGTGCTGTCTTCGACCACGTACCCGATGCCTGGGAATGCGATATGGCAACCAGCCACCATGTATTTCTCTGCTACCGCTTCGGCAAAGGCCGCTTCACGAGTGATGACCGCCTGGTTCGGGTCAACATCAAAGGCAATCGCCACGCCTGGTTCGTCGAATTGAATGACATCGCCGTGCGTGATGTCACCCCAATAGACGAATTTTTCGCCTTTGCTTTCAAACCATAAGGCACTGTGACCAGGGGTATGGCCTGGGCGGTGGGTTGAATTAATTACGCCTGGAATGGCTGGCATATCCGTGTCGTAGGTTTTAAGCGTGTCGCTGTCGATATAGGGCTTGGTTGACGAGACCGCCTGATCAAAGAACGGCTTAGCGTCTTCTGGGGCCTTGTCACGATTTTCGGCACTAAGCCAATACTCCGCATCCAGTTTCGGCACATGGACTATCGCGTTGGCAAACACCTTTTCACCGTTTAGAACGAGCCCGCCGACATGATCGGAATGAATGTGGGTAATTACCACATCATCGATCTGGTCGGGGTGATAGCCCGATGCGATGATATTGTTTGTCAGTTTACCCAAGGCTGAGCCCATCAGATCACCGGTCCCTGCATCCAGAAGAATCAGCCGATCACCGAAATTCAGCAGATAAGCATTAACTGACAGATGGGTTGGCGTGCCTTGAAACGCATTGGCAAGTGCTGTGCGAGCCTGTTCGGGGGTGATATTCAGGTAAAGGTCGGCGATCGGAAACAGGCCCGTACCATCCGAGAGTGCGGTGACTTCGACATCACCCACCATCAAGCGGTAATAGCCCGGCGCCTGTGTGCCAACTAGCGGTGCACTGGCTGCAGCGTGTAATGGGATGAAAACGGTGCTGGCGGCTGCACCCACGGCCATAGCAGCAAGCGAACCTTTAAGCATATCTCTGCGTGACAGCATAAAAACACCCTCTCTCAATCAATCAAAAGGCCAGAATTCAACTAGCGGTTTGTAACGCGATGAGGAAAAGGTATATTCCCATTGGTCAGTAATCAAATCGATGCCAATCATGGATAATATTGATCATTTCAATTTACGCTCCTTCGACCTCAATCTTATGGTCGCGTTTGACGCAATGATGCAAGAGCTGAGTGTCACCAAATCTGCCGAGAAACTCCGTATTGGTCAGTCGGCAATGAGCCATAATTTATCAACACTGCGGATGTTATTGCAGGACGATCTTTTCGTTCGTGTCGGGCAAAAAATGCAGCCAACGGCCAAAGCTCGAGCGCTGGCTGGGCCGGTGCGAGTAGCGTTGACGCAGGCGCAAAATGCGCTTCAGTCATCGGATAGTTTTGAGCCGCAAACGGCAGACCGGATTTTTCGGGTGGGTATTGCCGGTGAAATGGAGATGGTTCTGCTACCTGCCTTGGTGGATCGACTGCAATCAACGGCACCAGGGGTTAGGCTGCTAAGTCGCGCGATTACGGTAGAAACAGTAGATATGATGATGGATTCGGGCGAAATTGATCTGGCCATTGGCTGTAAACAGTCTCGTCATCTAGGAGAAGTCCTGTTCGAATCCAACGTGGCATGCTGCTTTAATGCCGACCTGTGTCGATTGGTACCGCCATTATCGCGTGACGATTATCTTGGCGCACGGCACGCTGTTCTGTCCCAGACGGCAAATGTCGCGGGCTGTGTCGGTGATGCTTTGGAAGCATTGGGAATAGAGCTCAATGTCATCTTAGCGGCGCCTGATTTTATGCCGCTGCTTGCTGCAGCACGCAATGCCCCTGTTGTGGCAACAGTGCCTAGAAGGATTGCCGTGCAGTATGCACCGTTATTCGGGCTGGCATTTTGTGAAATGCCGATTCCGCTTAATTTCCCACCGGTAACTATGAATTGGGCGATATGGACGGATAAGGATGTCGGACTGAGTTGGTTGCGAGAGCAAATCAGGTTAGTGATTGGTGATATCTCTCGGGGGTAATGGGAGCTTTCTCGCTTTTCAACTGGCAGACGTTTTATAGTGCAATCGTCAACGTAGAACCAAACGGTACGTTCATGGTCCAGTTTGAGCTGCATAACCGCAATTTAGCCCCCGAACAGGTATCTCACTCACACGATTTTCATCAGTTAATTCTGGCAACGTGTGGCGTGACTGAGCTTGCTATGGAAGGGCAGAGCGAGCGCGTCACGGCACGCCGCGGCTGCTTGATCCCATCGTCTCGACACCATGAGTACCAAGGCGATGGCGGTAATCGCACGCTGGTGTTGGACATTCCTGTTAAGCACTTAGCAGTGTTAGAAAAAGGCAGTGAAATCGAGCGGCTATTCGACAAACCCCGTTTTTTTACCGTGCCTCCAGCGCTTAATCAGCTGACCCATGCCTTAACGAACCAGCTGGAGCAGTGTCCCGCGCTGCAAAATGAAATTGCCGTGCTGCTGCTTCGAGCGCTGTATATGTACCTTCAAGATGAGCCGAAGCAAGTTGCCGATCAGATTGGTGTTCGCTGTATCAGTGAACGGCTTGACCTGGAAAGGCTGGATGCATGGCTGGATCAGCACTTGGCGGACGATATTCGGGTTGAGCAATTAGCCGCATTATGTGCGCTAAGCCCTGGACACTTTCATGCCTGCTTTCGTGATCTAACCGGTGTGACGCCATTAGCATATGTTCAGCGCAGACGGCTTGAACACGCCCGTACGTTGGTTCGGCACAGCGCACTAAGCCTGGGCCATATTGCCATGCTGGTTGGCTTCCGTGACCAAGGAAGCTTTTCTCGCGCCTATCGGCGTTACTTTGAGATTGCCCCCTCCTCAGACCGCTAGCTTGGCAAACAGAAATTATTGCTCGATGAGTTACAACACTTACGGGCAAATTTGCCAGAGTTTCGGGCAAGCACGCCGCTCATCATCATCGTAGTCTCAAAAGGAACCTCATTTTCCTTGGAGAGACACCATGAGCGTTACCTATCAAGACAGCAATGCCCGCATGAGCCAAGTCGCGATTCACAACGGCACCGTTTATCTCGCTGGCCAAGTGCCCAGTGATGCAACGGCTGATATGCGTGGCCAGACCGAGCAAGTGCTCGCGCGCATTGACCAACTGTTAGCCCAGGCAGGTACCTCGAAAGAGCAACTGGTTTCGGCGCAAATTTGGGTCACCAGCATGGCCGAGTTTGACCAGATGAATGCTGCTTGGGACGCCTGGGTAGTGCCTGGCCGCCCGCCCGTACGTGCAGCGGTTGAAGCCAAGCTTGCTAAGCCGGAATGGAAAGTAGAAATCATGGTTGTTGCTGCGCTGCCGGAGGCCTGATATGCGGGTTGTGTCTGCGGCGGAAGTGGAACGCTATCTTACCTGGAAAGGTTTGATTAAGCGGCTACATACTACCTTTGTGAACGGCGTTGAATCTCCGCCACGCCATCATCACGCGATGCATCGCCCCGACGGTGAAGCCACCATGCTGCTGATGCCTGCCTGGGAGCCAGCAGGCTATATCGGCGTCAAAATGGTCAACGTCTTTCCTCAGAACGCCCAGCACAATATTCCTGCTATTTCAGGGTTGTATTTGCTTAGTGAAGGTAAACACGGCCAACCACTAGCGTGCATTGATGGTAGCGAACTAACGCGCCGCCGCACAGCTGCTGCCTCTGCCTTGGCGGCACAAGCACTAGCCAACGAGACAGCGGAAACGCTATTGGTGGTGGGAACTGGCAAGTTGGCCCCTATGGTCATCGAAGCCCATGCCAGCATTCGACCAATCAAACGTGTGTTGGTGTGGGGCAGGAACCCTGAAAAGGCTTCTGCTATCGCCGAGGCCTATGCCGACCGATTTGACACCCAGGTCGTTAGCGATCTGCAAGGCGCGGTTGTACAGGCTGATATTGTCAGCTGCGTCACGCTCTCCACAGAGCCTTTAATTAAAGGTGAGTGGTTAACACCGGGCACGCATGTTGACCTTATCGGCGCCTTCCGCCCCCAAATGCGCGAAACCGATGCTGAGTGCCTACGTCGATCTGTCGTATTTGTGGACACCTATGCAGGGGCTAAGGGCGAAGCTGGCGATATTCTTCAGGCAATCGATGAAGGCGCGTTCCGTTTCGAGGATATCAAGGCAGAGCTTGCTGAGGTGCTTGCGGGAACTAAGCCAGGCCGGCGCTCTGCTGAAACCATCACGCTGTTTAAGTCAGTTGGCGCGTCGCTTGAAGACTTAGCCGCGGCCATTGAAGTGTGGGAGGCCATTAACCAGTAGCTAACAGCCAGTAACTCACAGGGAGCAGTCGCATTCGCCGTCTACGGCTTGGATGATAACGATAATAAAACAATCGCTTACGAGTGGAAACGTCAGTCATAACGCAAACCAGCTAATAACCAAAACGAGGTAAGTTATGAAACCTACACAATCTTTTTTATTCGCTGCCATGGCGGCTTTGCCACTGGCTATTGCCAGTGTCACTGCCCAAGCACAGTCCTATGAAATGGTCATCGCCACCCAGCTTCCAGAGAATATGAAGAATAACGAAATCTATCCTGCCCTGGTGCATTTCAAAAACCTTGTGGAAGCGCGTACCGATGGCGATCTTGAGGTCTCTATTTTTGGTGGTGGTCAGTTAGGTTCAGAAGTAGAAAACGGCTCAGAAGTGCAGGGTGGCCGTACTCTGCAATCGACCATTATGTCAGCGGGGGCGATGTCGTCGTTTTATGGCGATTACCAAGCGGTAACGGCTCCTTTCTTGTTTACCAGCTGGCGCCAAGCGTGGAGCTTCTTCGACAGCGAATGGTTTGCTGACTTCATGTCTGGCACCGTTGAAGACGCCAATATGCGCTACTTAGGAACGTTCGATGATGGCGGTGGTTTTGTAGCCTTCACTAACAACGTACGCTTGATTGAGACCATGGAAGATCTCGAAGGGCTCAATATCCGTACCGAAGAGAACCCTGCTCACGTCGCTATCATGCGCTCACTGGGTGCTTCTGCCACGCCCCTACCTTGGGGTGAGCTGATTACTGCCCTTGAAACGGGACTGGCGGATGGCCAGTTTAACGCTCCCGTGCTGAATACCACGTTCAACTTTGATGCGGTGACGGACTACACCACCCTGACAGGGCATGTATACAACAGTGCTCCTTGGGTCGTCAGTGAATCCTGGTATCAGTCGCTACCGGAAACGCATCAACAGGCGTTAATCAGCTCTGCCCGCGAAGCGATTCAGCTAAGCCACGGTATGTCGGGTGCGCTTTCCACCGCCAGTTGGGTGGAGTCCTGCGAACGTTTCGAAGCATGCTACCTGATGCCTGATGCCGAGCGGGAACGCATGGCAGAGGTTGCTCGACCCGCTTGGAAAGAGTGGATTGTCGATGACTTCGGTATGGATGAAGCCCGTGTGCAGGGGCTGCTTGACGAAGTCGAGCGGGTTGGTCAGCAGCTTGCAGATGATGATCTGCGCATTTACGGCCAGTAAGACTTAGCGACGGACAAACGCTGGGGTAGCAAGGCTGCCCCAGCGTGAGGAATCACCATGAGCGTTTTACCCCCGTTACGCCGCCTAAGCGATCACATCAATCAGGCGGCGATTGTGTTATGCGTTGGCTGTATTTTATCGATGCTAGGCATTTCTTTTACTGCCTTTCTCTACAAACTGTTTACCGGCAGCACGCTGAGCTGGACCTATTCGCTGGCCCGGCTTTTTTTGCCGTGGATAGGCTTTCTCTCCATGACCATTTCACTGCGCTATGGCGAGCATGTGGCGATGACGCTGCTAGTGCGTAGCCTGCCCAAAATCATGGTGAAAATAGCGGCGGTGATGTGTCTGGCAGTTCTCGGCTTATTTGCACTTATGCTCACTTGGTATGGCTGGGGCTACTTCACCAACGCGACGCAGGTCTACATGGTGTCGGATCAAATCCGCATTCCTAGCAAAGTGACGGCCATTGTTGTTCCTATCAGCGGCCTGATTATGTTGCTGCATCTCGTTCACGGCTTTGCACTGCTTGAGCACTTTACAAGCGAGCATGATGTGATCGATGAGCTTCTTGAGAGCTCTGAAGAGGAGGCTCGACCATGACGCCTACGATTATTGTATTTGTGCTGTTGCTGTTTATTGGGGCTCCCGTGGCGGTCGTCATGGCCATGTCTGGGCTGGCTGGTGGTTTCTCCCTGGGTGGAGAACGCATGCTCGGCATCATTGCTGACCGAATGTTTTCAGGGGTTTCAGGGTTTCTGTTAATTGCGGTGCCTTATTTTATTTTTACCGCCGAGCTAATGAATCAGGGCGGACTAACCCACAAGCTGATTGCGTTTAATAATTCGTTGTTTGGCCGTGTTCGTGGTGCACTTTCCCACGTCAATATTTCGGTATCGGTGTTTTTTGCCGGGTTAACCGGTGCCGCTGTCACTGACACCGTGGCAATCGGCAAAATCATGATTCCCGAAATGAAAAAGCAGGGCTACGACGCTGAGTACGCGGCTGCCGTTACGGCATGTTCATCGATTATTGGGCCGATTATTCCCCCCAGTGTGGTGATGGTGGTGTACGCCACGCTGTTGCGCGATATTTCGGTGATCGATCTTTTCGCAGGCGGCATTGTTCCTGGGCTGTTGATGGCGTTGGCGCTGCTAGGCGTGAGTTTTTTCCTCGCCTGGAAACGGGGTTATCCCAAACAGGCGCCCACGCCGTTTAAAGTCGCGCTGATGTCGTTTGTGGTTGCGCTGCCCGCCCTGGTGGTGCCGCTGATTATTTTGGGTGGCATTCTGTCGGGCTTAACCACCATCACTGAAGCCTCTGGGTTTGCGGCGGTGTATGCCATAGTGATTGGCGTTGTATTTTATCGGAATCTCACTTGGCGAAAAATTTGGGATGCGCTGGTCGTGACGGTACGTTTCTCTGGAGTGGTGTTTTTCTTGCTGGCTACCTCGGCGGTACTGGGCTGGTTTGTAACGCGCTCAGGGATTGCCAGGGATGCTGCCGGACTTATTACCACCTTCAGTGACGCTGCATTCCTGCAGTTAATGCTGGTGTGCTTACTACTGTTGGTGATTGGCACGGTAATGGACGTGTTACCGGCACTTGTAGTGGTTGCGCCAGTGCTTGTGCCAGCCATGATTCAGCTGGGTTTTGACCCGCTGCATTTCGCCATATTGATGATTGTGGTGCTTAACGTTTCTAATGTGACGCCCCCAGTAGGGATGACATTAATGACGGCTGCCCGAATAGCCGAAGTGCCTTATGAGCGGGCCATTGTGGCATCACTACCGTTTTATGTAGCGTTCATTGGCGTTATTGTTTTGTTAGCGGCATTTCCAGCGCTTTCAACCTGGATTCCCTCACTACTTTAAAAGGCGGATGTGCAACACATGAAGTGCTTTTACCACCCTGACCAGGACTACCATGCACCGTCGACCTTTCTGCTGCGTGGACAGCCTGCGCCATCACCAGAAGGGCCGGTGCGTGCTGAGCTGCTAAGTAATGGGCTGGCAGCAGCTGGTTTGAGCCTGACGGCACCTAGTGAAACTGACTCGCCGATGTTGCGTAAACGTCTTGAGCAGATTCATACGCCGCGCTATTTGCGCTTTTTGGAAACGATTCATGAGCGTTGGCAAGCACTGCCTAATGCGGCAGCGCTGGTGGCGCCGAACGTTCATCCCTGTGGTGGTGCTAGCCACTACCCGAGCCATCCCGTTGGCCAGGCGGGCTGGCATTTGCACGATATGGCATGCCCAATCAGCGAAACAAGCTTTCAAGGAGCATTGGCTTCGGCTGCGACAGCCGTGGCTGCC
>NZ_JABUZF010000254.1:52612-70812 GCF_014897885.1 Halomonas sp. 3D7M
CCGTGGCTGCCACTGAGGACGTGATGAATGGCGCATCGCTCGCCCGCGCTTACGCCTTGTGTCGGCCACCGGGTCATCATGCAGGGCCGGATAATGCGGGTGGCTTCTGTTTATTGAATAACGCTGCCTTGGCTGCCAGCGTACTGCGTGAGAAATTTGCCAAAGTAGCGATCATTGACGTGGATCTGCATCACGGCAACGGTACTCAGGATATTTTCTACGCCCGCGGGGATGTTTGGACGGGCTCTGTACACGTCGATCCAAGTGTATTTTATCCCTTCTTTTGGGGTGGCGTGGACGAGATAGGGTGCGAAGAGGGTGAAGGTGCCAACGTCAACTTGCCTTTGCCATTGGGCAGCGATGGTGAGACCTACCTTAATGCGGTGGCTATGCTGATTGAGCAGCTCAAACGTTACCAGCCAGAAGCGGTCGTGGTGTCTTTGGGGCTGGATGTCCACAAGGATGATCCACTTGCAGGGTTAAGCGTAGAAACCGAAGCCTTTGTTGCTTTGGGTGAGCAGTTGAGCGATTTGCCGTACCCCACCGTGGTGATTCAAGAGGGTGGCTATCCGACTGAACATCTTAGCGCTAACCTTGCCGCCTTTATGCGCGGTTATCAGAGAAGTTGAGAGAAGCTCAATGAGTAAGACAGGGTTTTACTGGCACGAACGCTGCTTTTGGCACGACCAGGGGGCGATTGGTGTTTTCTCTGCTCCCGGTGAGTTTCTGCAGCCGCAGTCTGCTTCAGAAAGCCCCGAAAGCAAGCGACGACTGAAGAATATTCTTGAAGTCAGCGGCCTGATAGATGAATTGAGAGTGGTCAAACCACCCGTTGTCGCGCAGCAAGATCTGCTGCGCTTTCACACACCACGTTACCTGCAAATGCTGGCGGACGCCGATGCGAGTGGTGGTGGCAATGGCGGTGACTGCGCCCCCTTTACTCCTGGCAGCTGGGCCGCCGCAAGGCACTCCGCGGGGCTTGCCGTCGCAGCGGTTGAGGACGTGGCGCTTGGTCATGTCGATAACGCTTATGCGCTTTGTCGCCCGCCGGGGCATCACGCCGAGGCGGATCAGGGGCGAGGTTTCTGTTTGCTGGGCAATATCCCGGTAGCGGTGATGCGTGCCCGAGCCCTGGGGCAAGTGAAACGGGTAGCGATTCTTGATTGGGACGTGCACCACGGTAATAGCCAGCAGTCGGCGTTTTATGCTGAGCCTGAGGTGTTTACCGTTTCCGTTCACCAAGCCGCGAACTATCCGCTTGATAGCGGTAGTTTTGACGAGCAAGGCGAAGGCGAAGGGCTAGGGACAAACCTTAACCTGCCGCTGCCGCCGGGCTGTGGTTTGGGCGCTTATCGCTATGCGATGGCGTCGCTGGTGTTGCCAGCCCTGGAAGCTTTTAACCCAGACTTAATCGTGGTGGCCTGTGGCTATGATGCCTGTGCTAAAGATCCGCTAGGCAAGATGCTGCTCAACAGTGCCGCGTTTGCCGAAATGACCGCACAGCTAAAAGCACTTGCCGCCCGTTGCTGTCAGGGGAAGCTGGTCTTCGTCCATGAAGGTGGTTACTCAGAAGGCTATGTACCGTTATGTGGACATAGCGTTATTCAAACGCTGGCAGGTAGCACCATTAGTGTCCCCGACCCGCAAAACGATGAAATTGCTGCCTGGGGGTATCAAGCCTTACAACCGCACCAGCAAGCGCTAATCGACGACTGGCGCCAACAGTGGGAGCAAGTTACGCAATGACACCGCTTTATGATCGTGATGGCTGGATTTGGCAGGATGGTGAATGGCTGGCTTGGCGAGAGGCCAAGGTTCATGTATTTACCCATACGCTGCACTATGGAATGGGCTGCTTTGAAGGTGTGCGCGCCTATGAAGGAGTGCAGGGAGCAGCACTGTTTCGGGTCGCTGAGCATACCCGCCGCTTAGCAGAGAGCGCCCACTCCTTAGATATTCCGATCGCTTTTAGCGAAGAAACGCTGATCGAGGCTCAGCAGGCGTGCTTGCGTAAAAATCAGCTGACTAACGCTTATCTTAAGCCAACGGTGTTTCTTGGCGGGGAAGGCCTTGGCCTACGAGCCAAAGGGTTAAGCACCCATGTGATGATTGCTGCCTGGGACCTTGGGCCGTATCTGTCGCCGCAGGCAACCCGCTGTGGGTTACGTGCGCTGACATCTTCTTGGGCGCGCCACCACGTCAATATCAGCCTGTGCCGTGCCAAGACCAGCGGTCATTATGTGAATTCGATGCTGGCGCTGAATACCGCCGTGAAAGCAGGGTTTGATGAAACCATCATGCTCGATCCGGAAGGCTATGTAGCCGAAGCGTCCGCCGCTAATGTTTTCTTATTGCGCGATGGTGTACTGCACACGCCCGAAGTGACGTCCTGCTTGCAGGGCATCACCCGCGATAGTGTGATTCAGTTGGCCCGCGAGGCGCTAGGCATTGAAGTACGCGAGCGACGCATCACTCGCGATGAGCTGTATACCGCCGATGAAGCGTTCTTAACCGGTACCGCTGCGGAAATTCTTCCTCTGCGTGAACTGGATGGCCGCCGCATTGGGGTAAGGGCGGGTGCGCCAGCTGTCGACGCGCCGATACCGGACGACAGCGTGACCGCGCGTCTGCAGCGCCTGTATCGCCAAGCAGTGCGCGGCGAGCTGGCCGCGTTCAAGCACTGGTTAACGCCCGCTTAGGTTCGTTGCCCGCTATTAGCGAGCGTTTTGCATTTAATTAGCGGGGGCAGTTTGCCACGAGGGCGCTGTAAACCCATCCATGGGCGCTACTTTCGCCATCTGACCGCCATGGATGGCGGAAATGCCGGAAATGTCAGGAACATTTTCCGGCCATGGCGAAAGACCCTCGTTTCAATCTGCCCCCGCACACCAACACCACTGGCAGATTTTCTAACTGAGTCAGGCATTCTCTTTAATGGCCTGCTCAAGAATCGCTAGCTGCCCTGGTTCCAGAGCATCCGCGACGGCGGTAATGCGTAAGACATGACCAAGTGCCGGGTGAGCGGGGCGGGCGATTAATCTGCCGGCTTCCAGTAGCTCGCGGTTTACCCGCTCGGCCAGTTCGGCAGTTGGTAAGCGAATGCCGATAAAGTTGGTCGCGCTCGGCAGTACGTCGGCACCCAGTGCTTGGAAATGAGCCATTAGCTGCTCTCGCCGTGCTTTTACTTCCGCAATATGTTGCTGGACTTCGGCTGGGTGATCGAGCACAACTTCTGCAGCGGCCTGGGTAAAGGTGGATACCGCGTAGTGAATGCGCACCTTCATCATCAAGGCGAGCACGTCAGGGTCAGCAATCGCATAGCCAATGCGTAAGCCTGCTAGACCGTGGGCTTTTGACAGCGTGCGTAGGCGGATGACTCCCGGAAGTGCCTTGGCGGCGAAGTCACTGTTGGCGTCATCACGAAAATCGCCATACGCCTCATCCAGCAGCAGCCAGCAGGTGTCCGGCAGTGCGTCGCGCAGTTTGAGAATGGCACTGTCGCTATGCAGATGGCCGCTAGGGTTATCGGGGTTGGCTAAATAGACCAGCTGAGCGTTTTCCTGGTGTGCTGCCGCTGCTAGCGCCTCTAAGTCAGGGGCCAGTAGCCCTGGGGCTTCAACATAGCTAAGTTCTACTAAGTGGCAACCCTGGCCTTTGGCAAAGTAACCAAAGGTTGGATAAGTACCTGCCGTGCTAACCACGGTGTCGCCCGGTGTGCAGGTGGTGCGTAGCGCTAACGCGATTAGGCTATCGGCGCCAGCATCCACCAGCAGGTGATCGAGCGGTATGCCCTGCTGGGCGCTAAGTCGCTGACGAACGCCGAGAGCTTCCGCATCGCCGTAACAATACACATGCTCGGCGACAGCATCGCCAAAATGTTCACGTAGCGCACGATGGGGCATGTCCAAGCCTTCATTAGATCCCAAGCGATGAGGGATCTCGCGACCAATGCGGCGCTCCAGAACTTTAATCCCAGGAAACGGATTAAGGGGACCTTCACCCGTAAGATGATGGGGGTAGGAGGGCATATCGATATCCTAATAGTGAAAATTTTCAGCTCAAAATTTTACCGCGATTAAGCAACTGGTGTGGGTCAAACGCCTGCTTCAATGTGTGCATTAATTCGATTTCCGCCTGAGAGCGGCAGGTGCTAAGCCAGGGGCGTTTTTCCAAACCAATGCCATGCTCTGCTGAAACAGAGCCTCCCAGCGCTTTAAGTGGCTCGTAAACCAGTGTTTCTACCGCGTGGCGCTCTTCTGGCGCATCGCTGCCAACGCTAACAGAAATATGCAGGTTGCCGTCGCCAAGATGGCCAAATACCACCAGGCGGCCATCTGGCCAGCGTTGTACCAGTTGCTTCTCTAATGCATCGGTATAGCGCTGCATATCGGCAATAGGGAGGCTGACATCAAAGGTCAATACGGGTGCCAGCCCCTTGATGAGCCCTTCAATATCTTCTCGTATCGCCCAGAGACCATCGCGTTGAGTGCTTGATTGGGCAATCACCGCATCAACGATTAAGTCGTGTTCAAATGCCTGTTCAAGCGCTTCGCGGAACTGCTCTGCATGGTGAGTTTCATCGTTGCCGAGCGACTCGATAATCACATAAAAGGGGTGCTCTGGTGGAATCGGGGGCGTGTGCCTCGCCAGCGTTTCAGTGAGCAGGCGATAGTGGTTTTGCCACATTACCTCAAACGCACCCAGGCCACCCCCAAGCGCTTTGCCCATATGGCTTAATAGCCCGGTTAGCGCGTCAAACGAGTGGCAAGCCACCAGTGCCGTTTGCTCGCTAGGGGTAGGCGGCTGAAGCCGCAGCACGGCGCGGGTAACAATCCCCAGGGTGCCTTCACTGCCAATAAATAGCTGCTTTAAATCAAACCCTGCATTGTTTTTCAGCATGCGATTCATGGAGCTGACAACACGCCCGTCGGCCATCACTGCTTCAAGCCCCAGCACCTGCTGGCGCATCATGCCGTAGCGAATCACCCTGACACCGCCAGCATTAGTCGCGATATTGCCGCCAATCGTACAGCTTCCCCGTGCGCCTAAATCCAGCGGAAACTGTAGTCCTACCTCGTTAGCGGCTTCTTGTACCCGTTGAAGGGGGGCGCCCGCTTGCACCGTTATCATGCCGCCGACCTGATCAATCTCTTCGATAGCGGTCATGCGCTCCAGGGAAATGACCAACTCTTCTGGGCTCGCCTCCGCGCCATGGACCAAACCGGTTAAGCCGCCGTGGGTCACGACGGGCTGTTTAAGCGCATGGCATGCCTGCATGACAGCCGCTAACTGTTCGGTGTCTGCCGGACGCACGATGGCGCCTGCTTGGCAGGGCGCGCCGGTCATCCAGTCAACACGGCGACTAGTGACATCATCGCCCGTGAGCACATGGGCAGAACCAACAAGTGTGCGCAGCGCCTCCAGGGTTATCTGCATGGGTGTTCCTTGGTAAATAGGTTGAAATTCAGCGATTAGGCGGTAGCCGCCACTGGCGCTTGACGACCAGGAATCGCATCAAGCAGTGACTGGGTATAGGCCTCTTTCGGCTGAAGGAATATTTGTTCAGCGCTGCCTTGTTCAACAATACGGCCATGCTGCATCACTACGATGCGATCGCAAACTTGCGCGGCGACGCGTAAATCGTGGGTAATAAACAGCAGTGAAAGCGAAAGCCGTTGCTTCAGTTCTTCTAGTAGTTCAAGCACTTGGGCTTGAATAGACACATCCAGTGCTGAGACTGCTTCATCTGCCACAATAAGCTCAGGGTTTAGCGCTAACGCACGGGCAATGCCAATGCGCTGACGCTGCCCGCCGGAAAACTCATGTGGGTAGCGCTCCACGGCGCTTGCGCCAAGGCCGACTAGCTCAAGTAGTTCTCCTGCCTGCTTGAGTGCCACATCTTTGGGTGTGCCATTGGCCATCGGCCCTTGCGCAATCGCCATGCCGACCCGAGTACGCGGGTTAAGCGAGGCGTAAGGGTCCTGGAAAATCATCTGTACGCGGTGGCGTTCACGACGTAACGCGTCGCCTTTTAGCTGTGAAAGATTAACGCCATCGAGCAACAGTTCACCGCTATCTGGGTGTTCAAGGCGTACCACACAGCGGCCAAGGGTGGATTTCCCCGATCCCGATTCACCAACAATACCCATGGTTTCACCGCGTGCCAGGGTTAGCGAGATATCATCCAGAGCACGGACTTCTCGGGCTGGCTTAAACCAGCCCCCGCGTGAACGAAAGACTTTATTAAGCTGTTTGATCTCGAGTAGCGGAGCTACCTGGCTTGTTTCACGGTGGGGCGGCACTGCATTGCTGGGAATGGCGGCAATCAGTGCTTTTGTGTAAGCGTTTTGCGGATTTTCCAGCACCTCTTTGGCTTCTCCGATTTCGACAATTTTACCATGGCGCATGACACAGACTCGGTTGGCGATTTCAGCCACGACCCCAAAATCATGAGTGATAAACATCACCGCCATACCACGGCGGCGCTGCAGATTACGAATAAGCTCAAGGATCTGCGCCTGGGTAGTTACATCCAGCGCTGTAGTGGGCTCGTCGGCGATCAACAGAACAGGCTCAAGGGCTAATGCCATGGCGATCATGACGCGTTGCCGCTGTCCACCGGATAGCTCAAAAGGGTAGGCACTGATGGCTTTTTCCGGCTGCGGGATACCCACTTCAATCAACAGCTCTAAGGCACGTTCCTGACGCTGCTTAGGGGTCAGTTGGCCGTGCGCCTCAAACACCTCGGCAATTTGGGCGCCCACCCGCATTAACGGATTAAGTGCGGTCATGGGTTCCTGAAAAATCATGCCGATTTTAAGGCCGCGCAGGGCGCGATGCTGTTTCTCGGTTAGGGTGATGACGTCCTGGCCGAGAAAGTTGACCTCACCTTGAACGGGGCGCACGCCTTTAGGGAGCAAGCCCATCACGGTGTTGGCGGCCATTGATTTCCCCGAGCCGGATTCCCCAACTACGCACATGATTTCGCCGCGATTAACGTCGTAGCTAACGTTTTCCACCGCCAAGGCACGGTCGGCCCCTTTGGGGAGCGCCACGCTTAAGTCACGAATGCTAAGCACTGTTTCAGCTGATGGGTGCTGTTTTTTAGAATCGATAGTGACCGTCATGAAGGGCTCCTAGCGCTCGCGGGAAAGTTTGGGGTTAAGCGCATCGTCTAGCCCTTCACCGACTAAGTTCAACGCCAGAACGGTGAGTAGAATCGCCACACCAGGGAAGAAACTCAGCCACCACGCTTGGCGAATAACCGTACGTGCCGCGCCAATCATGTAGCCCCAGGACATCACATTGGGGTCACCCAAGCCTAAAAACGACAGCGCCGATTCCAGCAAAATAGCGGTGGCGACCATTAATGAGGCCAGCACAATAATCGGTGACAGCGTGTTAGGCAGAATCTGACGCAGGATAATGGTGCTGTTGGTTTGGCCGACTAAGCGAGCCGCTTCAACGTATTCACGATGCCGTAACGACATAAACTCTGCCCTTACCAAACGGGCGACAGGGGGCCAACTGACCAGCGCAATCGCCAGCACAATGGAGGTGATGCTGGGCTGCATAATCGCCACCAGCACAATTGCCAGGGCAAAGTTGGGGATGGTTTGAAAGAACTCGGTAAAGCGCATAAGTACGTCGTCAATCAGACCCCCGTAGTATCCCGCAATCGCCCCCAGTGGCACGCCAATCAACAGGGCAACGCTAGTGGATACCAAACCAATCAGCAGCGACACCCAGGCGCCATGCATTAAGCCTGCGGCGACGTTGCGACCCATGGTATCGGTGCCGAGCAGAAAGCCATCCTGGGAAAGCGGCGGCAAAAAGGGCCGCTGAACCATGCGCCAGGGAGACTCGGGAAATAGCAGCGGCGCCAGAATCGCCATGACGATAATGAGCAGCAGAATAATCAGCCCTACCAGGGCGCCACGGTTTTGCGCAAAGCGTGCGAAAAAGCTCATGAGGCCCCCTTGATGCGCGGATCAGCCAAGCGGTAAACCAAGTCGGTAATAATATTGAAGACAATCACTAATGCCGCCGAGAAGAAGAAAATCCCCAGCAGCAGGTTGTAGTCACGCTGCTGTAGCGCTTCAAACATCAGCCGCCCAATACCCGGCCAGGCAAACACGGTTTCCGTCAAAATAGCGCCACCAACCATCTGCCCAGCCTGCAAGCCTGCTAGGGTGATGATTGGTAGTAAGGCATTGCGAAGAATGTGGCGGCGCTGAATAACGCTAGGTTTTAGCCCTTTCGCGCGGGCGGTTTTAACGAAGTCCTGCTGGGCTGCATCGAGCATCGAGGTGCGCGTCATGCGGGTATAAATCGCCATAAAAAATAGCGCCAGCGTGGTAGCAGGCAGTATTAAATGGGTGGCGACATCCAGCACAAGTGCAAAGCCTGTGAGGTCTGCGCCAACGGTGTAAAGACCGTAAGCAGGCAGCCATCCGAGGTAGACGGAAAACACCACTACCGACATCAGCGCTACCCAAAACAGTGGTGTGGCATAAAACACCAAGGCCAGCGCCATTATCAGGGAGCCCGAGGGCTTTTTAACCCGCGCCGCCGCCATGGAGCCTGCCACAATGCCGAGTGCCAGCGAGAGCACAAACGCCGTGCCGGTTAGTAGCAGCGTGGCGGGCAAACGATCCATAATCAGATCAAAGACGGGCACACCAAGCCGATAGGAGTAGCCAAAGTCGAGCATGGCAATGCCTGATACGTAGCGCCACAGTTGCACATACATTGGCTGATCAAGACCAAACCGTTCGCGCAACTGATTGAGGAACTCCTGGTCAGCCGCGCCCGCCTCGCCGGCTAAAATCGCCGCAGGGTCACCAGGGGCCATCTGAATCAGCAGGAAGTTAAAAATAACGATTAAAAACAGCACAATCACGGCTTTAAACAGCCGCATCAGAATGAGACGCGCGTAAACCATAAGTTGTTTCCTGGCTAATACCTTCAAGACATAGCTAAAAAACCCAGGTAGCTCTCGCTACCTGGGCGGCTTGGATTTAGCGATCTAGCCAAGCATCTTTAAAGCCGTCGTTGACACCCACGCCGGAGGTGACGAGGTTCTGCACATCACAGCGGTACAGGGTTGGGAAGCCCAGTTCCATCAGCCAGCCAACGGGCACGTCTTCGTGCAGGATTTCCTGAACTTCACTGTAAAGCGCTTCGCGCTCTTCGTCGGGGAAGGCCGTGGCCGCGGCGTTAAACAGCTCGTCGACACGCTCGTTTTCGTAGCCTTCCACGTTATTCCAGGGTGAGCCTTTGGCAATATTGTCGGAAAGGTAGGTGCGTGAAATACCCAGTGCCGGGTCGCCGTACTGGTATAGGTAGGTAAAGGCGAGATCGTAATCCCAGTCGCCGAGGCGCTGGTTCCAGCCGCCCACGTCGGTGGCTTGGGTGCTTACATTAATGCCCACTTCACGCAGATTCTGTTGTACGGCCTCAGCCCAGCGGGTCCACGTTTCACCGTAAGGAAGCGGCAGAATAGTTATCTCTTCGCCGTCGTAACCCATTTCTGCCAACAGCTCACGGGCGCGCTCTGGATTGTGATCGTAGGGCTCTAAATCGTCATGTTGGAAGCGCGCGTTGGAACCAAAAGCCGAGAGCGGCACTTTGCCTAAGCCATTCCACAGCACGTCTTTGGCAAACTCACGATCCATGGCATACATCACCGCTTGGCGGAAGCGTTTGTCGGCGGTGGGGCCTTCTCGGTTGTTCATCCATAGCATGGCGAAGGGGCTGAAATATTCGTGGCCTTCTTCCGTCATACAGACGTTATCCATCGCGGATAAACGCGGGATATCAAAGTTCTCCACGGTACCGCTGGGTAGTACATCAATAGTGCCGTTCTCGAAGGCAACTGCACGGGAACCGCCATCGGGAATGATGTGCCAGTTGACGCCATCCAGATAGGGAAGCCCATCTTCGTAGTAGTCATCGTTTTTAACCAGCTCGATCACGGTGCCGCGTTCCCAATTAGCAAACTTGAAAGGGCCTGTGCCAATCGGATGGTCGTTATGTTCGTTGTTGCGGAAGTCGGTGCCCGCATACAGGTGTTCAGGCACCATGGTGAAGGTGCCTGCCTCAAAGGAGATCAGGAATGGGCCGAAGGGGTCGGTTAAGGTAAATACCACCGTGTGGTCATCCGTTGCTTCGATGCTTTCCACATGTTGTAAAACGGCCCGCGCACTGGGGTTCAGTTCGCGGTGGAAAACATCGGCAGAAAATACCACGTCGTCAGCGGTGAAGGGTTCGCCGTCGTGCCAAGTAACCCCTTCTCGTAGATGAAAGGTATAGGTGCGGCCATCGTCGCTGACTTCCCATGATTCAGCTAGCTGCGGCACTGGTTCCAGGTCTGTGGTATAGCGCAGCAACCCTTCATAGATATTGCCTGCCACGGTGCGCGTAGGTGCGTTTTGCACCATCCCCAGCACTAAGCCTGGCGGTTCTGGTTGGATAATGGTGTTAACAGTGCCGCCCTGTTTCGGGTCGTCTGCCAGGGCGACCGACGAAAAAGCGAGTGCTGCAGCGGAAATTGCCAAAGCCAGTGGTGTCTTCATGTTTCCTGCTCCTTGGTTATTAGCACGTAATAGATTTACGTTGTCGTTAGGCGAGCGAGGCGTGATACAAAACAGCCCAGTTGTTGTTATGGATTTTGGTTATAGATCGTTATATGAGGCCTTTTTGAACATAGCATTGGTTTGTAAAACTGTCGACAGTCGTCAATCGGCCGTCGACAGAATACTTTTTTGCGTCATACTAAAAGTACGTAATACCTAATAAGAGTAAACTCTATGGCCTCTTCCCCAGTGGCTCCTGGCGGCTTTATTCAACAGCAAAACCTTGTTGAGCAGGTGGCCGACTATTTGACGCAAGCGATTATCCAGCAACACTTTTTGCCTGGTGAGCGGCTTTCAGAAGTGCAGCTTTCCCGGGATTTAGGCGTTAGCCGTGCGCCGGTTCGCGAAGCTGCTCGCTTATTGGAAAGTCGTGGGCTGCTGATCTCAAAACCAAGACGCGGTTTTTTTGTTAGGGCGTTGAATGCCGTTGAATTAGAGGATGTTTTCGATCTGCGGCTCTGTCTTGAACGCCATGCTATCCAGCGCTTATCGGAGCGCTACAGCAGCGACGCTGAGCGCGCGCTAAAACAGCAGGTAGAGATTTTGTGCGACGCGGCAGTCAGCAATGATGGAACACGCCGTATTGAGGAGGACCTGCAGTTTCACCGCTTAATGATTCATCACGCGGGTAATGAGCGGCTGCTGCGGGCATTTGATGGCTTAACCCACGAACTTCGCCTGTGCATTACGCTGATCACCAAAACCCACGAAGCCCCCGACACCATTGCCACCAGTCACTTTAAGCTGCTGGATGCATTAGGTAGCGGCAGTTCCGAGGCTTGCCGTGAGGCCATTGATTACCATATAGGCGTTGCTAGGGATTTTGTGGTCAACAGCGTGGGGGAGTGACCAAGAGAGCGCATGAAAGAGTGAGAGGTAGAAATAGAAATGGTGTTAGCAGTCGATCTAAATGTGCATTGTCATTAGATAAATCAATAGTTCACACCTGAACAGATGTCGCCTTGCTCTAGGTCTGGCAAGATAGCGTTTTCGGACGTTTGACGATCAAGGACACGGCATGGCGCATTTGCTACGCATCGTTATGATTCACGGCCACTTGTCAGGGGTGGTTGAACTCAATGTGGATGGCCACACCAATATCTGCGGCACCAACGCGTCAGGCAAAACCACGCTTCAGCGGTTAGTGCCGGTGTTTTACGGTGAGCTGCCCAATAAGGTGGTGCCGAAAACCCGCATGAAGTTTGATGCCTTCTATTTGCCCACTCGTCAAAGCTATCTTGTCTACGAATACCGCCGCGAAGCAGGCAATGTTTGCCAAGTAGTGCTGACGCGCAAGCAAGAAGGCGGCGTGGAGTACCGTTTTGTCGGTGCCCCTTATCGGCCAGAAGACTATCTGATCGAAACTGAGAAAGGCCCCTTGGCACTGGAGTACCCACAGTGGTCTAGCGGATTGCGCCGCAGCGGGATTCCTGTCTCTTCCAAGCTGGGGGCTACCTCCGAGTTTCGCTCGGTGATCCAAAACGACTTTACCCAGCTGCACGGTAATAGTCGCGATGGCCTAAAGCTGCGCCAAATCGCGGCGCAGTTTAGCCTGGTTAACCCTGAACGGCGTATCCGTCATATCGAAAAACTGGTCTCTGCTGTGCATGCGAAAGAGGGCAAGATGGATACCCTCAAAACCATGCTGGCGGCAATTTTCGAAGAGGATGGCGTCGAGCTGCCGGTTACCCGTATTCGCAGTGCCAAAGCGCGGGAGTGGATTGCCCAGATGCGCCAGTCCATGCGCCTGGAGCCACTGCAGGTTGCGCTGACCAAGCTTGGCGGCATCGACCGCGAATTGGCCCAGTTAGAGACCACGCTTTGGCAGTTGAAACCCCAGCTAAGCGCCGATCATCAGCAGGCAGAACAGCGCATTGCGGACCTGGATGGCGAGTTAAACCGCCACCAGCGCGACTTTCAGCAACGTGAAAATGCCTACACTCAGCAGCGCGATGAGCTGAACGACCGCCACAGTGAAGTCGCGAGCGACTTGCAGCACACTCAGCGCCGCCTGAATGATCTGCAAACCCAGTTTGAGCACTACGCCGATGCTGATATGACCGGCCTGGAGCGAGACATCAACGCCTTGGCCCAATGGCGTGAACAGCGCGATCAGCTTCAGCAGCACCTGCAGGTCATGCAAGATGCGGTAAAAGAGAGCCAGGCGCGCTTAGATGGCCGGTTGCGCGAGCTTTCCGAAGCACTTGCCCGTCAAACTCAAGAAAACCAGGAATTGATAGATGCCCTGGTCGAGGAAAAAGCGCAGCGTCGCGAGCAGCAGTGGCAAGCCGAACAGCAGCATAACGAGCGCTATCAGCAAGCGCGCCAGCGGCTAGAGGGTGAGTATCAAGCGCAGTTAGAGCTGGGTGTTGAGCAGCTAGCCGAATTAAAAGCGCAGCTGGCAATGCCCACCCAAACTACTGAAGAAGCCCAAGAAGCTGAGCTTGCCCAAGCGCGTTTAGACCAAACACAGCAGGAACGCAGCGCCGCTTCTGCAACCTTGGAAGCGCTGCGCCGTGAGCTTGAAAGCCACAAACGTGAACGCGATGCCGCCGAGCAGCAGTTAGTGCAGTGTCGTCAGCAGCGTGAGCGGGCCGAACAGCACTGCTATGCACTCTATCAACAGCGCGACCCCGAGCAGGGTAGCCTGCGCCACTTCTTGCGTTACCACCGCCCCGGTTGGGAGCAGCAGCTTGGCAAGGTCATTGCCCCAGAGCTGCTTGAACGCCGCGACCTCGCTCCGCAGCTTGCTGAAGGCGCCAGCGATGACCTATTCGGGTTAGCGCTGGATCTAAGCGCCATTGCATTGCCGGATTATGCTCAAGACGAAGCCAGTTTGCTGGCGGCGATTGAAGAAGCGGATGGCGCTAAACAGCGCGCCCAGGCCGAGTGTGCCGCTGCCGAAAAAGCCCTGAAGCAGCACAACGAACGGGTTCAGCAGGCCGACGAGGCCCAAGATCAGGCGCGCATGGGGTATCAGCGGGCCGAACAGGAAGTGGAGTATGCCCTTGAGGCTCGCCGTCAGCAGCAAGAGCGCCATACCAAGCGCCAGCAGGCACGCCGAGCCGAGCACCAAGCGGCGTTGGCTCGCCAAGAGCAGGCCCAGTCCGAACTGCGCGAAGAGAAACGCCAGTCGCTTGCCGAGCTTGCTGAGACACATCAAGGCCAGTTGCTGGAGTTAAAAGCCGACGCGCAAAGCCAACTGGATAGTCTTGATGCGCAGCTACGCCAGTACAAACAGCAGCTCAACGACGCCAACGCCGAACACAAGCGCCAGTGCAGTGAGCTGGAAGCCGCCTTCAGCCAGGAGCTTGCCGAGCAGGGTGTGGACCCCGCGCAGCTGCAGGAAACAAAGAAACGCTTAGAACAGCAGAGTGAACGTATTCGTAAAATTGCTGCTCGCCAGGAAGAGCTCACCGAGTATCAACGTTTTATGCGTGTGGAGTGGAGCCAGCACAAGCCTCAGCTGGTGGCCCAGGAAGCCGAACTTGTTCAGCTTGATCAACAGTTGAAGCGCGAAAAAGCGCGCCTCAAAAATGACTTCCATAGCGCACGTGAAGCGCATCAGGCAGCGGTTAATGAACTAAAAATTCAGCGCGCAAATGCCCACGGCAGTGTAGAAGCCCTAAAGCCTTTACTGACCCAGTTGGAAAGTTTGGACATCGTTTCAGAGGGTGCACCCTTAGCGGAGGCCGTAGGTGATATGGAGGAGCGCATTGAGCGTGCTCGCCAAGCGTTAACCAGCCGCCATCAGCAGCTTGAGCAGTTGCGCCGAGGCTGCTTGGAGGTAGAAAGCCAACTGATTAAAGATGCCAGCAGCGGCTTTGCCGATGCACTGCAAAGTGAACGAGAGAAGCTGCCAAACGACAGTCCACGACTGGTGTTACCGCTGCTGCGCGACATGCTCAAACTATTGGAAGATCAACAGCAGCAGTTGATTCAGGAAGGGCGCAATTTAAGCGATGACCTGGATAAATTCTTTATTGTCTTCCGCGACTTAAACCGCCGTATCAGTGCGCAAAGTCGTCGGCTTTCTGACGAAGTGGCGGATGACCTGCGTTTAGAAGGCATCAGCAAAGCGGAAGTGCGCATTCAATCGACGATTGATGAACTGGGCTTCTGGGAGCCTTTAAAGCTGTTTGCCCAGCGCTACAAAGCGTGGCGAGAATCCGGCCAGATGCTGCCTAGCGACGATTATCTTAACGCACTGGCCGATGTGGTCGATTTGCTGCGCAGCGACCAGCAGTACAGCTTCGAAAGCCTGCTGCGCCTTGAGCTGCACCTAAACGAAGGTGGCACTGATCTGGTAATCAAAAACGACCGCCAGCTGTTGGAGTCTTCCAGCCATGGCATGGCCTACCTGATTTTATGTAAGTTTCTGCTGGCGTTTACGCGGCTGCTGCGAGGGGATGCACAAATCGCTATCCATTGGCCGATTGATGAAATTGGCACGCTGGCCTACCACAATGTCGAAAAGTTGTTCGACGCTTGTGACAGCAACCGTATCCATATTGTCGGTGCTTTCCCCAACCCCGAATCGGATGTGCTGCTGCTGTTTGCTAATCGCTACCTGATTGAGCGGGACCCTAACCAGCCCAACCAGCGCCTGCTAAAACGTATTGAGCCGCGCCTTAGCCCGCTTGCGCAGCGGATCAAGG
The DNA here is from genome assembly GCF_014897885.1 of Halomonas sp. 3D7M. Lineage (NCBI taxonomy): Bacteria > Pseudomonadati > Pseudomonadota > Gammaproteobacteria > Oceanospirillales > Halomonadaceae > Halomonas > Halomonas sp. 3D7M. The sequence goes on from NZ_JABUZF010000254.1 coordinate 67,908, forward strand.
AGCGTCAGCAAGAGGTGACCGCATGATCGAACACGGCCCGCTACTGGAACGCTTGCTGGCTGGCGAGTTTGTCTGCGCCGTCAGTGATGACAACGCCTTCCGCCACCTGGCAAATGAAGAGACCCGCGACGCGATTGATGACTACCTGCGCCCGCTCAACCGCAGGCTGGCGAGCAATGATGAAGGCAGTGTCTACTTTTTAGCTTGGCGACAGCTGAACGAGGCCGCTCGGGAGCAGCTATCGCGCCAGTTGAGTGACACGGTCAACAGCCTGTTGCCATTGCTGGAATGGCTGCAGCTGGTTCAAGAAGCGCTAGGCCGCGACACCTTGGCGGCCCCTGGCGACGTGCTCAAGCCCGCAGAGTTCAGCGCTAAGTGCGAAGACAACCAAAGCCTGCGTGAGCGTTTGGAACGGCTAGCCACAGACAGCTTCTTTGGTTCCCAGAGCGACCAGTTAGATGCCCAAGTGAAGCAGCTATTTAAACGCTTGAAAGAGCATGGCTACTTGCTGCAGCCCCACACTGAGCGTCAGGTGTTTGTGGTCACCGGTAAAATTGATTACCTAATCGAGGTGGTGCGCTTTATCCGCGATGAGGAAAACTTGCCCATTGATGCGGAGCGGGAAGAGGGTGCCCAGGAGGCGCTGCTGTGAGCGAACTGGAAAGCCGCCTGCTAAAAACCGGCGCTGAACGGCTGGCGCTGTTGGGCAAGCATGCCGAACGACTGATGCAGGGCTACACTCGCGATGACGTGCCGCTAGACGGACTCAACGACAGTGCGCTGCGCAAGCTGTTGGCCGCTCGAGTGTTATGGCGGCCAGATGAACAGAGCGGCGTAAAGCTCTCTCCTAAAGTGCGCGAACTGATCGCTGAAATGCTCGCCGACGAAACCCGCCGCCATGTAAATGCCGATGTCGCGGAAACCCTTGAGCTAGTGCGTTCGTTGGTGCACAGCTACCGTGAAGCTCGCAGCCGAGGTGAGCATTGGCAACAGGAGCAGCAGTTGCTGCGCCTACGACAGGAAGTTGACGATCTAAACGGCCGTTTTGCCGATGCCATTGATAGCCTTTGGCAACGGCTCAATAGCGATTTCGGCTTTGTGAGCCAGTTGAGCGATAAGATCCGCGAAAACGACCGCGCCCAGAAGCAGATTGTTAGGTTGTTGGATGGCCTAGCACTGATCGACTTCGACGAGCTGATTGCGTTAGTAGGCAGCGATGGCAGCCTGCGCAAGCTACTCATCAGCCAGCTACAGCAGCGCTTAAGCCACCATTACACCAGCCTGCGGGAAGTGCAACGGCGGTTAATTGAGCTAATGGCACGCTTTCGCAAACAGCAGGCACGCAGCCGCTTGATCAGCGGCATGGTCGCGTTTATGCGCGAACATCCAGGCTTTGTGCCGAGTAATTACGCCAAACGCAGCGACGTACCAGCGTTGTTCAACCACGCTGCGCCATTAAATGCCGCCGCTGCGCCAGCGCTAGATCGCGCGCTGGAAAGTCGCGTGCTGGCCGAACTGCTGCATGAATTGCCAACCCCGCGCCATGCCACGCAAACCGTTGAATCGGCAGTGCCTGCGCTCACACCGGAAGATAACCTTGCCGCTGCGCGCCAGCAGGCGCTTAAACAAGATGTCGAACGCTTTTACCTCGCGGTGTTAGACCAGCCCTCCGCCGAGCCAATCAGCGCCCTCGCTTATCTGTATGACAGCCAGCTCGATTGGCCCGATGAAATTTGGCTGTTTCAGGTTATCTCCGAATACCAGGGCTTGCCGCGTAGCGAGCAACAGGCGTTTCGCCTACATCAAGACGAATCACCAGCCAGCCCATTTAATGATCTGCGCCTGATTCACGACGTTGCACTGGCGGTGGCGGTATGACGTTATCAGGCCGCGCCCGTGCCGGGCTTAACAGTGTTGTTCGAGAGCTTAACTGCCAGCCCGTGGTAGAAAAATCTCGTGGCAAGTGGGTCGAAGATGTAGTGGCATGGTGCCATCAGCAAGATATTGATCTGACCATGCGGATTTCCAACCAAGCGCTGCGCTTTGACGCCACGCTAATGGCGCAAATCAACAGCATGTTGGAGAGTGACCGTTTGGCACCGCTAGGGCGCTCGTTAAGTGGTTTAAGCAGTGCCGCCCAAGCAGCTGAAGGCGTTGAAGAGGATAAAAGCCGCCGCGAAGGCCCTCGTGCAAAACGCGTGCTGATTAACTTGCCGCCGCAGCCCTCTGCATGGCTTGCGCCAGAGCCGCGCAGCATACGCGATGTTGATGTAAGCGGCTTGAAACTGTCGGTGTTTGGTGCGCTCGTCCAAGTGGAAAACCTGGATAGCTTCTACGCGTTTTCGCCAGAGATAGCAGCGCTGAGCGGCTACGCTAACCCGCTGGTCGTTTACCGGGGTGACAGCCATTACGGTGGTGGCTTTGCCCAACTGACAACAGCATGGCGCAAAACCAATCGGCCACACCTCTACGCCGGTGACTTCGATGCCAAGGGCGTGACCCTAGCCCTAGACAGCGGCGCCACGCATTTACTACTACCCGACATCGAGTGGCTTACCCAGCACGTCACGCCCCTACACCAACCCGCTGAACAACTGCCATTCCAACGCCGCCTACGTCAACTTAACGTTACGTTGCCTAGCCACCACCTTCTACGCCCATACTTAACCCTGCTGGAAAAACAGCGCGGGCTAAAACAGCAATGGTTCGGAGGGGAGCTGGTGTGTGTATCGCTCAGTTAAAAGCAGTCTTAGGGCTGTAATGCCGGTCGGTTAAGGCTGACTGGCATTAGCCGATGGGCTGGGTTTTTTTGTTTAATAAGTGCCTGAAAATGACTCCACCCAAGTCCTCCGAGCCGCCCCCGTCATTCCCGCAGGCCCTGCCACTTCGTCATTCCCGCAGGCCC
>NZ_JABUZF010000258.1:0-4089 GCF_014897885.1 Halomonas sp. 3D7M
TACGTCCTGGAATGAACGCTTACTAGCCCCAACCCAAAGATAAGTAAAAGAAAATAGCAAGGTAAATGCCCCAGCGCTAATAGCAGCAGAATTATCCGGCTCTCGAAAAATCAAATAGACAGCAATCATGAAGCTCAACACACCAACCATTATGTTGATGACAGATACCTCTTTGTCACCAATTTTGCCTAGCAGCCATATTCCGTTCACAAAAAGAACTGCTCCGGCATATAGCAAGGTAAGCCCTAAAATCATCACAACTATTCCTGTAGTTATATTTTAATTTTTTCTGGCGTTTTTTAGTTTTTTCTACTGTTCTACTGCATATTTAATAAACATCCACCCTCCTCTCCAGACACATCCACGCTTTAAAAGTGGAAGTAACTTCCAACTAGCTTGAGCGTCGACGTGTAAACCTATAACCGCTTATTTTTATTTTATTTTCATGAAACACTTCACTTTCCTTCAAACGACAGGCAAGGCTTGGCAGCACATCATGCGGGCTAAGAAAGCCCGAAATGGCACCAAGAAAGCCTATTTTTAAAAACCGGGGGAGTATAGCAGGGGTTGAGTAACCCACCATTGAAATTAGTATTATATCTTCACAAGAAGTCACAACAAAATGCTAGCATCAGCGACCTCCGCGATACTGAATCGTTCTCCATAAATCACTGATAACCCTGCAGGCCAAAATCACAAAAAACGTGATACGATAATCTTCTATAAAAGCTATATTTTCTGTCGTTTTGCGGCAACTTCATCGTCAAGGGAATCAATACTCACCATGTCGTCAGCTACAGACTGCGTCGCTACGCTTATTGATGACTTCCAGAAGCGTCGGCCTATTCGCGCCGGCTCGCTAATTATTACCGTCTATGGCGACTCTATCGTTCCACGGGGTGGTACTGTATGGCTCGGCAGTCTCTCGAAACTAGTGGAGCCCATCGGTATCAACGAGCGGCTGGTGCGCACATCGGTTTATCGGCTGACCCATGAAACCTGGCTACGTGGCGAGAAGGTCGGTCGTCGCAGCTACTACCGGCTGAGCGGCCCCGGGCGGCGCCGTTTTGAACAAGCCTTTAAGCGCGTCTATCACGGTGCCCAGCCACCCTGGTCGGGCCAGTGGACATTGGCGCTTCTGACACAGCTATCGGCAGATCGACGCCAGCAAATTCGTGATGAGCTTGAATGGCTCGGTTTTGGTAGTTTTGCTCAGGGCGTGCTGGCACATCCCACGCTGTCATGCGCGGAAACCATGGTGGCCTTGCAGGAGCTTGATGCGGCAGACGACACGATCGTGATGCAGACACAGGCCATGGAGCCCATGACCAGTAAGCCGCTGCGCCTGCAGGTCAGAGATAGCTGGAACCTCGACGAACTCGCCGAGCTGTATCAGCGTTTTCTGGTTAAGTTTCGCCCACTGTGGAATGCGCTCAACGCAGAGAACCATTTAGGACAAGAAGCGTGCTTCATTGCCCGTACCTTACTGATTCATGAGTATCGTAAGGTTCAACTACGCGACCCTCTTCTGCCTGATGAACTACTCCCCACCGCGTGGGAAGGTCGCTACGCCCATCAGCTCTGCCGCAACCTCTATCGGTTGCTCTACGAACGCGCAGAACGCTGGCTAGACCGGCACCTAGAAACCGCCGAGGGCCCATTACCAGCCCCTGGCCCCAGCTTCTACCAACGCTTCGGCGGGTTGGAATGAACGCCTAACATATCTTATGGCAAGGGGCCCCGTCCTCCGTTGAGCTAGACAGTCTACAAGGCCAAGCTGGAAGAGACCGTCCAGCTTGGTTGCACTGCACCGACTCAAGGTGATTCTTCTCCCAACCGTCGATAAAGCGTCGAGCGGCTGATACCTAGCGTCCGAGCAGCGGCAGTCATGTTTCCCCCGTGGGCTTCGAGCGTACGTACCATATGGGTTCGCTCCATTTCTCGCAGTTCTTGGCAACCGTTGCCAAGGCCCTCCGATGTGACCGTATTACGAACGCCACTTTCTATGGGCTGAGCAAGTTTGCGCTGCCAACGCGGCGAAAGCCCTTCTATGGTTAGCCGCTGGCACTCTGGCTCAGCTCCCACCAGAGCCGCTTCTAAACAGTGAATTAGTTCCCGCCAGTTACCGGGCCAAAGGTAGGCAGTCAAACACTCTAACAAGGACTCATCCAGCGCCAGAGAGCGGCCATGTTGGCGACATAGTGCAGCCCAGTGTTGACGAATCTGTCCCGCGAGATCAGCCTGCTCGTTCAGCGTGGGAAGTTCTACTACCACCCCAGCCAGACGATAAAAAAGATCCTCGCGGAAATCACCAGTCGTCACCAGATTCTCCAAATCGCGATGGCTAGCGGCTATTACGCGGCAGTCGATGGGCACCTCGCGGTGATCGCCCAGAGGCGTCACCACTCTCTCCTGCAACACCCGCAGCAGACGGGCCTGCAGCGCCAGCGGCATGTCACCGATCTCGTCAAGCATCAAAGTGCCACCATTAGCTTGTACCAGACGCCCGCTGTACCCACCCTTACGGGCACCGGTGAACGCGCCTTCCACATAGCCGAATAGCTCCGCCTCGATAAGGCTTTCGGGCAGCGCTGCGCAGTTGAGTGCCACGAAGGGCCGCTGCTCACCGAGACTGCTATGCAGTGCTCGGGCCAACTGCTCTTTTCCCGTGCCAGTTTTGCCCTGCAGCAGTACAGGCAAACCCGCTTCCAATGCCCGACTAGCCCGGCGAGCCTCCCGGGCCAGCGCCATGGGCCAAGCCTCCACCAGCGCCTCAAGCCCACGAGAGAGGGATGGTTCGGGCAACGCCGGCCTCACAGTGGCTTCTCCGCTCAAAACTGCCGGCTGCCACTGATCCGGGGGGTTAAGCCGCCCCACCCTGATCCGGGGGATTAAGCCGCCCCACCAGTTGGGCGCCGGTAAGCGGCAGCCCCAGTAAGACCGAGCACCGTTCGCATTGGCGACAGATTTCTTTCCAGGAATTGCCCAATAATTCTTCAATATGGCGACCAATTAGTGAGGCAGAAGCCTCGCCCAGCCATTGGGCAGCCTGAGAATCAACCGCCAGGATCAGCCCCGAGTCGTTCATGGCCACTAGACCACAACTCACGCCGTCCAACTCCGCCAGCGATGCGTGCACCTGGAGCACCCAACGCTGCTGGTAGTGGTGGAAAAACAGCCGTTGCTCCAATGCCCCCGTGAGCTGCTGTACTCGGCGCAGGAAAATTTCTGGTCGTGGGTGATTAGCCTCGAAGGTAAGGTCGATCAATCCTAAACAGTCGCCGTTGAGATCAAACAACGGGGCGGCGACACAGGAAACAGGGTTGTCGGGGAACAGCAGATGCTCGCAGGACTTGACCAACACCGGCGCCCGCTCGATGAGCGCTAGGGCAGGTGCATTGGTTCCGAACCAGCGTTCATCTAGGTTGATGCCAGCCCCGATGTGAAAGCGATCATTAAGCACGAATCGCTGGCCGTAGCTCTTGAGCACGGTGGCATCCGGGGTGGCCAGCAGCAACTGGCAACCACGCAGATCCTCCGTCACTCGCCTGATCAGAGGGTCAGCCAGTTCGATAAGGCGACGATGCATCTCGCGCTGAGTGCGGAGTTCGCCACTGTCGAGCCGTGGCAACTCGGGTAGGCTACCAGGCTGCAGCCCATGCTCAATGCAGCGCTGCCAAGAACGATCGATACTGGCATCGAGCATGCCCATCGGTAGTTGCTGGCCACGGAGCAGATGTTCACGGGCCTGGCGAATCACGTCGGGGGTTCTCAGGACTGTTTTGGAGATCATGGGCCTCTCCCTGCGAAGTCGGCGAGCTGTCCCAGAATGCGACAGCCGTCGTATCCGGCGACGAGACGGCGGAGAAATATCGTCATAACTAACCTTCAACTCGCTGATATTGTTGTGATTATATTATTTCCCTGAGCTGGCACGGGGCTTGCTAGGGAGTATTGGAGGCGTGTAATGCTTAGCACGCACTCAAAACAATCATAAATCAGCCTGACAGGAGCACAACCATGACGCAGCCCTCCACTGCCATTCAAGCTTGGCTGGACAAGAGCCACGCTCTTTTTATTGGCGGCCAG
>NZ_JABUZF010000258.1:4116-8785 GCF_014897885.1 Halomonas sp. 3D7M
CCGCCACTAGTGGCCAGACGCTGGATGTCTATAATCCCGCCACCGCGGAAGTGATCAGTCGGGTTCCGGCGGGTGATGCCGCCGATATTGATGCTGCAGTCGGAGCTGCCCGGGAGGCCTTCCGTGACTGGCGCAGGTCGAGGCCAGCCCAGCGCGAGAAGCTGCTGCTGGATCTCGCCGATGCTCTGGAAGCCCGCGCCGATGACTTTGCCCTACTCGAGACACTAGACAACGGCAAGCCAGTGACCTTTTCGCGGCATATGGACGTAGCTTTAGCCATCGACTTTATCCGTTATACCGCGGGCTGGGCCACCAAAATCGAGGGTCGTAGCATGACACCCTCGATGCCCTTCGTGCCCGAAGACAAGCAAATCGTCGCCTACACTCGCCGCGAGCCCATAGGCGTGGTGGGTGCTATCATTCCCTGGAATTTCCCACTGCTGATGGCAACCTGGAAGATCGCTCCGGCCCTAGCTGCCGGCTGCAGTATCGTGCTAAAGCCCGCCGAGGACACCCCGCTCACCGCCCTGTTGCTGGCAGAACTGGCCGAGCAAGTAGGTTTTCCAGCTGGCACTCTCAACGTCGTCACCGGTCTGGGGCACACCGCTGGGGCAGCGCTGGCCAGTCACCCAGGAATCAACAAGGTGGCCTTCACCGGATCGACCCCCGTGGGCAAGCAGATCGGGCATTCCGCCATGGAGAACCTAACCCGCACCACCCTGGAACTAGGTGGCAAGTCACCGGTGATGGTGCTGGCCGATGCGGATATCGAGACAGCCGCTGCTGGCGCGGCCCAGGCGATCTTCTTTAACCAGGGGCAGGTCTGTACCGCTGGGTCGAGGATCTATGTACATGAGTCGATCCACGATACCTTCGTCACTAAGCTAGCCGAACAGGCCCAGCAGCTGACGCTAGCGCCGGGCTGGGAACCCACCAGCACCCTCGGTCCGCTGGTCTCCTCCAAACAGCAGCACCGGGTGCTGGCGTATATCGAACAAGCGCGCAGCGACGGCGGCACCATCGTCACCGGCGGTGGCAAGGGCAGCGAAATCGGCTACTTCGTCGAGCCAACGGTGATCACCGGATTGGCCCAGGAAAGCCGCTGTGTGCAAGAGGAGATCTTCGGTCCGGTAGTCGTGGTCCAGACCTTCCGCGACCTGAACGAACTGGTGTTACTGGCCAACGACTCTCCTTATGGTCTGGCCGCCAGCATCTGGTCCAACGATCTTGCGGCGGTCAATCGCCTGGTACCAGAAATCGAGGCCGGTAGTATCTGGGTCAACGGCCACAACCTGCTGGACGCCTGCATGCCCTTCGGCGGCTTCAAACAGTCGGGCATTGGCCGCGAGCTCGGCGACTCACTGATCGAGCATTACACAGAGCAGAAATCGGTTGTGATGATCGTTTGACACGAAGCCTTCGGACATCGATGGATGTGACCTGCCTCAAGACACTATAAGGATAAAAACATGATCAATTTTCTCCCTGACGGAATAGCCAGGAGCTTGCTAAAGCCCCTGGTCATGGCGCTAGGCCTTGCATCAGCTGCCAGCGCTAATGCCGTTGATGTAGACCCAGGCGACTATACAGCTCTTCCAGCTGGCACCAACCTTGCCATGCTCTATTACCAGCATGCGACCAATAACAAGCTCTACGCTAATGGCGATAGAGTGCCTGTAGATGCTGGGCTTGATACAAATATAAGTATTTTCCGGTACGTGCACTTTATGGATATCGGCGGCTATACCGTTGATCCTCAGATCCTCCTCCCCTTCGGCAGTATCGAGGCCGAGGATGATCTGGCATCCATGGGTAGTACGGATGGCATCGCGGATCCTATCCTGGCGGCTACGGTCTGGTTGATCAATGAGCCCGAGGACAATCACTACTTCGGCATCACGCCCTTCCTGCATGTCCCTGTCGGCAGTTATGACAGTAACCGAGCCCTTAATATGGGCGAGAACCGCTGGAAGTTCTCGCTCCAGGCCGGATATATCCGGGGTCTGACGGATACCCTCTCACTCGACTTGGCTGCCGATGTCACCCTGTATGGAAAGAACTCCGATTTCGGGAGCGAAAGCTCCAGACTCGAGCAGGATCCTCTTTACCACCTACAAAGCTATATGCGGCATAACTTAACCCCAACCTGGGATATTCGCGGGGGACTTTCCTATACCTATGGCGGTGAAACCGAGGTCGATGGCCAGCAGCAGAAGGACAAAACTGAAACTATTAGCGCCACTATTGGCACAGGCTATTTCATTACCCCGACTGTTCAGGTACTCGCCAATTATGGCCGAGATATCTCGGTAGAGAATGGATTCAGAGAAGAGCATCGCATCAACCTTAGGCTGATGAAGGCATTCTGAAGTTTTCAGATCAATGAGCAACGCCAGGAAGAGAACAATGAAAATAACAATGATGAGCGTAGTCGCGTCAGGTGTATTGCTGGGTATCCTATCGATAGGCGTGACGTTGCCCAGTAAAGCAGATGTAGAGGAGTTGGCCAGCATTGATAATGCTGCAATTGCCAATAACCGAGAGACAGGCAACGATTGGCCAGCTCATGGCTTCGATGATGCAGGGACACGCTTCAGTCCTCTGGAGCAAATCAACGACAGTAATGTGAATGGTCTGAAACTCGAATGGTCTTACAGCTTAGCATCGACTCGAGGCGTCGAAGCAACGCCTATTGTCGTTGATGGAGTGATGTATGTGACAGCGCCTTGGAGCGTCGTTCATGCTATCGATGCGCACACAGGGGAGAAGCTCTGGGTCTATGACCCCAAAGTACCCCGGAGCTACGCCGAAAAAGGCTGCTGTGACGTGGTCAACCGTGGAGTTGCCGTCTACGAGGGCAAGGTGTTTGTAGGCTCCTTTGATGGTCGGCTGATAGCACTCAATGCTCAGAGTGGCGAGCGGGTGTGGGAAGTCGATACCCTTATTGATCACTCAAGGCCTTATACCATCACCGGTGCTCCACGTGTCTTCAATGGAAAGGTGATCATCGGCAACGGGGGTGCCGAATATGGGGTGCGAGGTTATATCACCGCCTACGACGCCGACACCGGAGAAGAGGCGTGGCGCTGGTTCACAGTGCCTGGCGATCCCTCGGAGCCCTTTGAAAATGAGGCCATGGCCATGGCCGCCGAGACCTGGGACCCCAGCGGTCGTTATTGGGAAGCCGGTGGCGGCGGCACCGTCTGGCACTCCATGGTCTTCGATCCCGAGCTCAACCTGATGTATGTGGGAACCGGAAACGGTTCTCCCTGGGCACACCGACTGCGCAGCCCAGGAGGCGGGGATAACCTATTCTTAGCCTCCATCGTTGCTCTGAACCCCGATACAGGAGAGTACGTCTGGCACTATCAACAGACGCCGGGGGATAACTGGGACTATACCTCTGCTCAAGATATTATTCTGGCCGATATCATGTACGAAGGGGAAAAGAGAAAGGTGTTGCTGCACGCGCCAAAGAATGGATTCTTCTTTGTGATCGACCGCGAGACGGGAGACTTCCTTTCAGCGGAGAATTTTGTCCCTGTCAATTGGGCCACTGGCTATGACCCAGATGGGCGTCCCATAGAGACCCATGAGGCTCGCTCAGAAGATACGCCCTTTGACGCTATCCCAGGGCCATTTGGTGGCCATAATTGGCATGCTATGTCTTATAGTAAAGATACTGGTTTAGCCTACTTCCCCGCACAACATGTACCGGTCTCCCTTCAGCAAGCGGGTAGTTGGTCCTATGAAGAGGTCGACTCTGGCCAGCCTATGTCTGGGACAGGCTGGAACGTAGGTATGTACATCAACCCAATCCCTCCCTCCGAGCAACCCTTTGGCCGACTGTTAGCCTGGGATCCTATTGCACAGGAGGAAATATGGCGTTACGAGCATACCTCACCCTGGAATGGCGGCACCTTAGTCACCGCCGGCAACCTAGTCTTTCAGGGAACGGCAGATGCTCGTTTCATGGCATTCAATGCCACCACCGGCGAGAAGCTGTGGGAGGCACCACTGGGCACAGGGGCCATTGCAGCGCCCGTAACCTACGAAGCAGATGGTCGTCAGTTTGTCTCAATCGCGGTGGGCTGGGGAGGCGTTTATGGGCTATTCCAGCGTGGCTCAGAGCGTAGCATCCCTGGTACGGTATACACTTTCTCCCTGGATGGAGAGGCTCAATTTCCTGAGTTCACCAAACACCAGCTCGACGCTTTAGTGTCTGACGTTGACTATAACCCAGAAGACATTGAAGCAGGGACAGCGCTCTATGTCAGCCACTGCGCTTTCTGTCATGGGGTTCCCGGCATAGACCGGGGTGGAAACATCCCCAACCTGGGCTATTCGAATGCGGCCATAATCGAGCACCTTGAACAGTTCGTCCTTGGCGGACCTCTCATTGAGCGGGGTATGCCAGATTTCACGGGCCGGCTTACTGAGCGGGAAATCAACCAGATAAAGGCCTTTATTCTCGGAACGGCAGATGCCATCCGCCCTGCCAGCAACGATTAATGGATCGAATAATCAGCAGGACCTAGGAGCGCGACCAGAATCCTCCACCGCTATAAGCGCCCCAGCATGCTGGGGCGCACTTAGATAAGGGAGGACGCGAGGGGACATTCAACCCGTGGCTGGGTGGGGGATGGCCCGTCAGGGAAAGGTGACGCGG
>NZ_JABUZF010000258.1:8851-23643 GCF_014897885.1 Halomonas sp. 3D7M
CTGCTGCTTGGGTTGTGTATCACCGGCCAGTAAGGTTGGCCGGTCAGCATCGAGCTCTGTCAGCGGTTCACAAGGTTCCAAGCTATCACGGCAACGGGTCACTAAACGCTGATACTCTTGAGTACCCTGCTGCTTCCAAGCAAACTCTTCGTCGCTCAGCGCGCGCTTCACCTTTGCAGGTGCCCCCATCACCAATGACTGTGGCTCGCATTCAAACCCCGCTTTGACGAAGGCTGCCGCCGCCACAATAGAGCGCTCCGCTATGTGGGCACCGTCCATCACTACAGCGTTCATGCCGACCATGGCATCACGCCCAATCACGCAGCCATGCAAAACCGCGCCGTGGCCAATATGACCATCTTTCTCAACCTTAGTGACGCAGCCAGGAAAGCCGTGCATGACGCAGGTATCCTGCAGGTTCGCCCCCTCTTCCAGCACCAAACGGCCGAAGTCACCGCGCATCACCGCGCCGGGGCCAACGTAACAATTGGGGCCAACAATCACATCCCCGATGAGCACTGCGGTCGGGTGGACATAAGCTGTCGGGTGCACGACTGGCGTCACCCCTTCAAGTCGATAGAAAGGCATCACGTTCTCCGTTAGTTCTGTTGGCCGTGGCGACGGCTTTGCACCACCACAAAGCGGTTGGCGACAAAGGCTTGATTACATAGCGAGGCATTGGCCGCCGGATTACCGCCGGTGGCGTGAAAGTCACTGAAAGCAGCCGACTGGTTGACGAATATCCCCCCATCCAGGTTCAACGAGAGCGGGGTTGCCACTTCCATCGCCAGCTCTTCGAGCTGGTTGGCCACTGTCTCATCGGTGGTATAGGCACCGAGGGTTATCGCGCCTTTTTCTCGAATCACCTCACGCGCCAGCTTAATGCTATGCGCGGTATTCTCAGTCGCGATAACAAAGCTGATGGGGCCGAAGCGTTCCTCACTATAAGTAGCCTTCTGTTCTGCATCTACCTTGAGGATAAGCGGCGTATGAATGCGGGCGTCAGGGAACTGAGCGTGCGCTCGCGGCTCGCTATCCAACGCTATTGCGCCCAAGTCACGGCACGCATCAATGCGTGCTTGCGTCTCCCGCGACTGGAGGGCACCCAGCACCGTGCAGGCGCGGTCGTTGTCGCTTAGAAACGCTTGGACAGCTTTGGCAAGCGCTGCCGCCACGTCGTCAAAACTTAACGGGCCATCTGCTGTTGCAATACCGTTTCTGGGTACATAAATAGCCTGAGGGGTCGTACACATCTGTCCGGAATAGAGGCTCAGCGAGAAAGCTAGGTTCGCTGTGACCGCTTTGAGGTTTTCCACGCTGTCGATAATGACCGTGTTGACACCGGCTTTCTCAGCGAACACCTGAGCCTGAGTGGCGTTCTCTATCAGCCAATCGCCAAAAGCATTGGAGCCAGTGAAATCGATCAACTTAACCGCAGGATCAAGCGCCAGCGTTTTGGTCAGCGGCGCATCCACAGTGTCGGGAGCTAAACTCACTAGACAGGGATCAAAGCCCGCTTCTTCAAGCACCTGCTGAGCAACCCGTGTGGTTATCGCCACTGGCAGAATAGCGCCAGGATGCGGTTTAACAATGACCGGGTTGCCTGTCGCCAGACTGGCAAACAAGCCGGGATAAGTGTTCCAGGTAGGGAAAGTAGAACAGGCCACTACTAGCGAGATACCGCGCGGCACGATGTGAAAACGCTTATCCATCACGATAGGTTCATGCTTGCCCTGAGGCTTAACCCACTTTGTGGTAGCGGGAATCTGCGCCATCGCCTGCCAGGCATGGGCCACGGCTTCAAGTCCGCGATCTTGGGCATGCGGCCCACCCGCCTGAAACGCCATTAACGGCCCCTGGCCGCTAGTATGCATCACCGCCTGGGCGATCTCAGGGCTCATGGTATTTAGCCGTGACAGGATTTCCAGACATACCCCCACACGCGCCTCAGCCCCGGCATCCCGCCAGTCACGCATTGCGACTTGCATGGCCGCTATCAGCTCGTCGGGGTTTGGCTGGTCATAAGTAATGCCAAGTTCAAACCCATAGGGTGACACTTCGCCCCCCACCTGCTGAGTGCTGCCAACACGATTAAGCGTAAATGGTTGATTGAGCAGTGACTCAAATCTCGATGGTGCCGCTTTAACGGCATCTTCCGGGTATTTGCGCATGCTTTCTGGATAGGGTGTCCAAAAATCACGCCTAGAGATGGCGCCGACAGCCTGGTTAAGAGTCTCACGGTGAAGGTCAAACATCTGCTGCGCTGATTGCGTCATGGGGCGCTCCTGCACTCATTTTTTGATACGCTATATCAACGAAGATTATATTTACCGTAACAAAACATCAAACGCTTTGCCTGTCACTGCTTACTCGAGCAGTAGCTAATCACCATCAAAAAATGCGATAAAAACTGGCTTATGGTGACTTTCATTAGTTACTTCCAGGCATTTAATACCATGGTCTAGCATTGATTTTTTATTCGCAAAAACAAACACAAACCATTGTTAAAAATACACAAATCATCAAAACCGCCAACAAGCGACACGTTATCAACCAACAATAAGCATTGATGCGTATCAAAATAAATCTATACTCGGCAGATATTCATCCTGTGCGCCACAGGCCGAACTGAGGTAACAATGCCCACTACGCTCAAAATAACCCCACCCCTGGAAGGCGTTCTATGCATCACGCTGAATCGCCCTGAAGCACTGAATGCGCTTAATACGCAACTGCTCGGCGAGCTCGCCGACACCTTGAGCGACGCGGATAGTAACGACAACGTGCGCGCCGTGGTGATTACCGGTAATGCAAAAGCATTTGCCGCCGGTGCGGATATTAACGAAATGGCTGAACGTGACTTGGTGGGCATGCTGGAAGATCCTCGCCAGCACCACTGGGCCACCATTACGCGTTTTCGCAAACCGATTATTGCCGCGGTCAACGGCTATGCCTTGGGCGGCGGCTGCGAACTAGCCATGCATGCCGACATCATCATTGCCAGCGAAAACGCCCTGTTCGGCCAGCCAGAAATCAACCTGGGCATCATGCCCGGCGCTGGTGGCACACAGCGCCTGCTTAGGGCGGTGGGCAAATCACTGGCGACCCAGATGGTGCTGACTGGCGAGCCCATTTCCGCTCGCCGCGCCCTCGAAGCTGGCCTGATTAGCGAAATTACCCAGCCCGAATTAACCCTAGAGCGCGCCATGGCCATTGCAACACGCATTGCTTCCAAGGCTCCGCTGGCAGTGCGCTTGGCGCGGGAATCGTTACACAAGGCGATGGATACTGACCTAGCCACCGGCCTGCGCTTTGAACGCCATGCGTTCACCTTGCTGGCGGGCACCGCTGACCGCGAAGAGGGCATTCGCGCCTTCCAAGAAAAACGACCTGCCACTTTTCAAGGGCACTGACACAAGGATACTCCCCATGAGCCAAGCGCCCCTGCTTTACAGCGTGGAAGACGGCGTCGCCCGTATCACGCTGAACCGCCCCGACAGTCTGAACAGCTTCAATACTGACATGCATGCCGAAATGCGTAAGGCGTTAAAAGCCGTGCGTCAGGACGCCAGCGTTCGCGCTTTGTTACTGACCGGCAACGGCCGAGGCTTCTGCGCCGGTCAGGACCTTTCCGACCGCAGCGTCGCGCCCGGCGAGCAAGCGCCTGACCTCGGTGAGTCGCTTGAGAAGCGCTACAACCCTATGCTGCGCGCCCTTAAAGATATGCCGTTCCCGACTATTTGTGCGGTAAACGGCGTGGCCGCCGGAGCCGGTGCTAACATCGCCCTGGCTTGCGATATCGTATTGGCCGCGCGTTCAGCAAGCTTTATTCAGGCCTTCTGTAAGATCGGCTTGATTCCAGACTCCGGCGGTACTTGGACACTGCCTAACTTGGTCGGCATGGCGCGCGCCAAAGGCCTAGCAATGCTGGGTGACAAGCTTCCC
Organism: Halomonas sp. 3D7M; assembly: GCF_014897885.1. NCBI lineage: Bacteria > Pseudomonadati > Pseudomonadota > Gammaproteobacteria > Oceanospirillales > Halomonadaceae > Halomonas > Halomonas sp. 3D7M. The sequence goes on from NZ_JABUZF010000258.1 coordinate 12,797, forward strand.
GCCGAGACCGCCGAGCAATGGGGCATGATCTGGCGCTGCGTCGATGATGAGGCGCTACAGGAAGAAGCCATGAACATGGCTCGCCATTTGGCCACTCAACCGACGCGCGGCTTGGCACTGATCAAGCGCGCCCTGCACGCCAGCAGCGATAACAGCTTCAACGAACAGCTCGACCTGGAACGCGACCTACAGCGCCTAGCCGGACGCACGGAAGATTACCGCGAAGGCGTCAGCGCCTTTATCGAGAAACGTCGTCCCACCTTCAAGGGAGAGTGAGATGTCAGCCCTCCCCACGTCCGCCGTTATTGGCGTGATCGGCGCAGGCGCCATGGGTGCCGGTATCGCTCAGGTTGCCGCCCAAGCTGGCCACTCGGTGGTCTTGCATGACAATCAACCGGGTGCCGCCAAAGCGGGCATTGATAACATTCGTCGTCAGTTGGAAAAGCGTGTTGCCAAGGGCAAGATGAGCCAAGGGGATGTGGATAACATTATTGCTCGCCTGCAGCCCGCCGATGCTATCGATGCCTTAGCCGACAGCCGTTTGGTTATCGAAGCTATCGTCGAAAATCTTGAGATCAAGCGTCAGGTATTCGCCCAATTGGAAGCGTTATGCTCAGCGGATACCCTGCTCGCCAGCAATACCTCGTCGTTATCGATTACCTCCATTGCCGCGAACCTTGAACACCCAGAGCGCATGGCGGGAATGCACTTCTTCAATCCCGCCCCCATCATGAAGCTGGTGGAAGTGGTGTCGGGCTTGGCGACCACCAGCGAGGTTGCTGAAACCCTGTACGCTACTGCCGTTGCCTGGGGCAAGGTCGCGGTGCACGCCAGCTCCACCCCAGGGTTTATCGTTAACCGCGTGGCACGGCCGTTCTATGCCGAAGGGCTACGACTGCTGCAGGAAGGTGCCAGCGATGCCGCTACCATCGATGCGCTGCTGCGCCAGGCGGGCGGGTTTCGCATGGGGCCTTTCGAGCTGATGGACCTAATCGGTCATGACGTTAACTACGCCGTGACCCGCTCGGTGTTCGATGCCTACTACGGCGATACCCGTTTCGAACCTTCCTTAGTACAGCAAGCGCTGGTGGAAGCCGGACGCCTGGGGCGTAAGTCCGGCCAAGGCTTTTTTGACTACGCGGGTGAAAACGCTGCGAAGCCACAACCTAAGTTTGCGGCACCAGCAAACGCGGAACTACCCGCACTTGTCGTACAGGGCGACCCTGGCGTGATCGCGCCACTGTTAGAGCGCGCCCAGGAAGCTGGACTCGACGTCGTTCGTCGTGAATCACTGCTACCAGACGGCACGCCTCGCTTGTATCTGGGTGATTTGGCGCTGGCCCTTAGCGACGGGCGGTGCGCCGCCGAGCGCGCGGTCAATGAAAGTCTCGATGCCCTGGTACTGTTCGATCTGTGCCTGGACTACCGCAACGCCAGCGCCATCGCACTTGCTGCCAGCCACACCACATCACCCGAAGCTCGCCAACTGGCAACGGCGTTCTTCCAACGCCTGGGGATAGACGTGGCTTGGCTAACCGACACCCCAGGGCTGGTGGTACTGCGCAGCGTGGCCATGCTCGCCAATGAAGCTGCCGACGCCGTACTCCAGGGTGTCTGCAGCGCTCAGGATGGCGACCTGGCCATGCAGGCTGGCGTCAACTACCCCCGCGGCCCCTTGGCCTGGGCAGACTCACTGGGCCTGCCCTTCGTTCACCGCACTCTTACGCATCTACAGCAGAGCTACGGCGAACAGCGCTATCGCAGCTCGTTTCTGCTTCGGCGCAACGCCTTGAGCGAGGAAAGCTTTCATGAGTGATCCCCAACTAACCCCACAACAGCTGGCGGAAGCCTGTGCCGACGCGATGTTTTCCCGTGACCATGCCAGCCAAGGGTTGGGCATGCGCATTACCCGTGTCGCCCCCGGCTTTGCAGAACTGACCATGACTGTGCGTCAAGACATGGTGCAGGGGCACGGCAACTGCCATGGCGGATTTCTATTTACCCTGGCCGATTCCGCCTTTGCGTTTGCCTGCAATAGCTACGATGAAGCCACCGTCGCCGCTGGCTGCAGTATCGACTACCTCGGCCCTGGCCAGCTAGGCGACGAAATCACCGCCACCGCCGAAGAGCGTAGCCGCCGTGGGCGCACCGGTATTTACGACATTACGTTGCGCAATCAGCACGGCGATACCGTTGCCCTGTTCCGCGGACGTTCCTACAAAATTCGCGGCAGCGTACGCCGCCTGGAAGATACTGACGCAGAAAATACTGCTGCTGGAGACAACCTATGAAAGACGCGCTGATCATTGATGCCATTCGCACCCCGATAGGCCGCTACGGCGGCGCACTTTCCAGCATGCGTGCCGATGATCTGGGCGCCATTCCGATGCGCACCCTGATGGAACGCAACCCTAGCGTCGACTGGTCATTGATTGACGATATCTTTTACGGCTGCGCCAACCAGGCCGGGGAAGATAACCGCAACGTGGCGCGCATGTCCGCACTGCTGGCAGGGCTGCCGGTCGAGGTGCCCGGCACTACCATTAATCGGCTGTGCGGCTCAGGCATGGATGCGATAGGCAATGCCGCCCGCACCATTAAAACCGGCGAAGCGGGATTGATGATCGCTGGAGGGGTAGAGTCGATGTCGCGGGCGCCCTTCGTAATGGGCAAGGCCGAACAAGCCTTTTCACGCCAAGCTGATATTTTCGACACCACCATCGGCTGGCGCTTCATCAATCGCGCTATGAAAGCTCAATTTGGCGTGGATTCCATGCCCGAAACCGCTGAAAACGTGGCGGAACAGTTTGGTATTTCCCGGCAAGACCAAGACGCCTTCGCCCTGCGCAGCCAACAGCGCACCGCTGCCGCCATAGAGGCTGGCCGCCTTGCTGAAGAGATCGTTCCCGTCGCAATACCCCGCCGCAAACAAGACCCGCTGATCGTGGATACCGATGAGCACCCACGCGCTACCACAACCGCCGAGCAGCTCGCCAAACTACCCACGCCCTTTCGCGAAGACGGCAGCGTGACAGCGGGAAATGCCTCAGGGGTTAACGATGGCGCCTGTGCGCTGCTGATGGCATCTGCCGAGCAGGCTGAACGTTTCAGCCTCACGCCTCGCGCTCGCGTGGTAGGTATGGCCACTGCTGGCGTGGAGCCACGCATTATGGGGTTCGGGCCCTCTCCCGCTACCCGTAAGGTACTCGCCCAGACCGGGCTTACCCTCGACCAAATGGACGTTATCGAACTCAATGAAGCCTTTGCGGCTCAGGCCTTGGCGGTCATGCGTGACTTGGGACTGAGTGATGATGCCGAACACGTCAATCCCAACGGAGGTGCCATTGCACTCGGCCACCCGCTGGGCATGAGTGGCGCTCGGTTGGTGACCACCGCCCTGCATGAACTCGAACGTCGGCAAGGGCGCTTTGCGCTATGCACCATGTGTATTGGTGTCGGACAGGGCATTGCTCTGATCATTGAGCGCTTATAAGCCTCTCACCCCTGACTACAGCTTATAAAACGTAACTCAATAATAACTTGCTTGACCGGAGACTCCTGATGAATCAGCCCGCTACGCGTATCGACACTGCGACCCTCGACCCTTTGGAAACCGCCAGCGTCGACGAGCTGCGCGCCACTCAGGTCAAGCGCCTGAAGTGGAGTTTGCAGCACGCTTACGACAACGTGCCGTTCTACCGCCAGTCTTTCGACAAGGCCGGCGTACATCCCGACGATATTCAGTCGCTTGACGATCTCGCCAAACTGCCGTTCACCACCAAGGCCAATTTGCGCGACAACTATCCGTTTGGCATGTTGGCCACGCCGATGAGTGAGATCGTTCGCATCCATGCTTCCAGCGGCACCACCGGGCAACCCACGGTGGTGGGCTACACCCAGAAGGATATTGATGTGTGGTCCGATGTGGTGGCGCGTTCAATCCGTGCTGCTGGCGGCAGCCGTAATGACAAAGTACATGTGGCCTATGGCTACGGGCTGTTTACCGGCGGGCTGGGTGCCCATTACGGTGCCGAGCGGCTGGGCTGCGCGGTCATCCCCATGTCGGGGGGCCAAACTGAGAAACAGGTTCAGTTAATTCGTGATTTCCAGCCGGACATCATCATGGTCACGCCGTCTTATATACTCAACATCGCTGACGAGATGGAGCGCCAAGGCATCGATCCACGCACGCTGCCCCTGCGCACCGGCATTTTCGGCGCCGAACCCTGGACCGATAGCATGCGCACGGCTTTGGAGCAGCGCTTGGGCATCGACGCCCTGGATATTTACGGCCTCTCTGAAGTAATGGGCCCGGGCGTGGGCATGGAGTGCCTGGAAACCAAAGATGGTCCAACCATCTGGGAAGATCATTTCTACCCCGAGATCATCGATCCGGTCAGTGGTGATGTGCTGCCAGACGGCGAATACGGCGAGCTAGTGTTCACCACCTTGACCAAAGAAGGCCTGCCGGTGATTCGCTACCGCACCCGCGACCTGACCCGTCTGTTGCCGGGCACCGCGCGACCCATGCGCCGCATCGACAAAATCACTGGCCGTAGCGACGACATGCTGATCATTCGCGGCGTAAACGTGTTCCCCACCCAGATCGAAGAGCAACTGCTCAAGATTGCGTCGCTGTCACCCCACTATGAGATCGAAGTTAGTCGCCAAGGCAATATGGATATGGTGCTTGTGCGGGTAGAGGCGAATCATCATGACATCGCCCGCGACCCCACAGCTTGTGAAGATGCCGCAAAACAGCTCCAGCATGCCATCAAGACGTATATTGGTATCAGCACCCAGGTTGAGGTGTGCCCAGTAGAGAGCGTGATGCGCTCGCTAGGCAAGGCTAGACGCGTCAAAGATCTTCGCTGATTCAGCCACTAGCGCTTTAAAGCCTCGTATTGCCATCGATTGAGATGCTAGACCAACGCCCTTGCAGGCAACCCCTGCAAGGGCTTTTTCATACCCAAACAACCAGCTTTGATGAAAAAAATAGAACATTAAGAATCACTTACTCTTAGCCATTTTTCCTTTACAAACCAACCATATTGGCTTTATCCGTAATCACAAAGTCTTAAAGTGACACACAAAAATAGTTATTGATAAAATATTTTGTGTCACTATACTTCAAGTAAGATAAATCACACTCCCTGATAGTCCGATGCCGCGGAGGTTTTATGTACGCGCAGCTCGTTGAAACCGGTTCTAACAAACTCAAAACGCTTGATGAGATGGGTCCTGAGGAACGCCAGTTCCAGGAGCGCATCAATGACGAAATTAAAATAGAACCCAAGAATTGGATGCCGGATGCCTACCGTAAGACGTTGATCCGTCAGATCTCTCAACACGCGCACTCAGAGATCGTCGGTATGCTGCCGGAAGGTAACTGGCTGACACGTGCGCCAACCCTTAAGCGCAAGCTGCAGCTAATGGCCAAGATTCAGGATGAGGCGGGTCACGGCCTGTACCTCTATAGCGCTATGGAAACCCTGGGAGCCGACCGCGACGAAGAGATCGACAAACTTCACGATGGGCGCGCCAAGTACTCCAGCATCTTCAACTACCCAACGCTCAACTGGGCGGACATGGGCACGATCGGCTGGTTGGTAGACGGCGCAGCCATCGTTAATCAGGTACCGCTGCAGCGCACCTCTTACGGCCCCTACGCCCGCGCCATGGTTCGCGTGTGCAAAGAAGAGAGTTTCCATCAGCGCCAGGGTTATCAAATTCTGCTGACCATGATGCAAGAGGGCACCGACGATCAGAAAGCCATGGTGCAGGACTCCATCAACCGCTTCTGGTGGCCATCGCTAATGATGTTTGGGCCATCTGACGAGAACTCACCCAACAGCGCCCAGTCGATGGCCTGGAAGATTAAGCGTCACAGCAACGATGAGTTACGCCAGCGCTTCCTCGACCAAACCGTACCGCAGCTAGAGCTGCTGGGCTGCACCGCTCCAGACCCGGATCTCAAATATAACCAAGAGACCGGTCACTATGAGTTCGGTGAAATCGACTGGCAGGAGTTTTTTGACGTCGTAAAAGGCAACGGCCCCTGCAACCGCGAGCGTGTCGAAGCACGCCGTAACGCCATTGATAACGGTGCCTGGGTGCGCGAAGCCGCCGTGGCTTATGCCGCCAAGCGTCAACGCAAAGCCGCTTGAACTGGCAACGTCTGATTTTTAAAACCCGACGTTTAAAACACTATTTTTAGAACAATAGGGAGTCTCGCGAGACTCCTCTGACCACTGAGGCATTTCTCATGGCTGACTGGCCCCTCTTCGAAGTTTTTATCCGCAGCAAGCACGGCCTTAACCACAAGCACGTCGGCAGCGTACACGCCGCTGATCGCAGCATGGCAATCGAAAATGCCCGTGAGCTTTACACCCGTCGTAATGAAGGGGTGAGCATCTGGGTGGTTCCGGCCAGCGAAATCACCGCATCTTCTCCCGATGAGAAAGAACCGCTGTTTGACCCGTCTAACGACAAGGTCTATCGCCACGCATCCTTCTACAAACTGCCGAAAGAAGTCGGCCACATGTAAGGGAGGCTGTGATGCAAAACATGGCTCAAAAGAACACTGCTCAAAAAACACAAACCCCGTTGACCGATTACCTGCTACGCCTTGGCGACAACGCCTTGGTGCTTGGCCAGCGCCACGCACAGCTATGCGGCAAGGCGCCTGCGTTGGAAGAAGAGCTGGCCTTAATGAATGTAGGGCTCGACCTCTTCGGGCAAGCACGCAACTGGCTTGACTATGCTTCTGAACTGATGGCTTCTGAACTGATGGCTGCTGACCTGACGACTGACAAGGTAGATGCCGATCATCTGGCCTTTCGCCGCGATGCCCAGGACTTTCGTAATCTGTTGATCACCGAGCAGCCCAACGGTGACTTCGCCGACATCATGGGACGTCAGTTCTTGTTCGATGCTTGGCACGTTCATCTACTGGATGGCTTGTCCGAGTCCAGCGACCCGCGAATTGCCGAAGTGGCTGCCAAATCGCTCAAAGAAGCAACGTACCACCTCCGCCGCTCCTCTGAATGGGTGATTCGCCTAGGCGATGGCACCGAAGAAAGCCACACCCGTATGCAGCGCGCACTCGACAACCTCTGGCAGTTCACCGGCGAGCTATTGCAGGTCGACGAGATTGATCAGGCCATGATAGAGGCTGGTATCGCGCCTGACCCTGACACCATTGCCGCTCGCTGGAAAGCGACGGTGGAAGAGGTGCTTGAGGAAGCTACGCTTGAGCGCCCTTCCTATGACGCCTGGATGTATACCGGCGGCAAAGTCGGCCATCACACCGAGCACCTGGGCTTTCTATTGGCGGAAATGCAATACCTGCCGAGGGCATATCCCGATGCAACCGTCTGGTAACCCACCGCCAGCTCCTGCCAGTGATGGGCTTATCGATAACAGGTCTGATGACTGGCCTTCCAGTGACTTGATTGGCAGCGACCGGCGCGGGCTGCCACCCGCTGGCGAAAAAGGCGATGTCGACGCAGTACTGGCGGTTTTACAGCAAGTGCTAGACCCAGAAGTGCCGGTCGTCAGCGTAGTTGAGCTGGGAATTGTGCGCGCTATCGACTGGGTGGACGGTCGCTTGGTGGTCAATGTGACCCCCACCTACTCCGGCTGCCCGGCGACAGAAGTTATCGAACAGCATATTCATGAAGCACTGGTGGCCGCTGGCTACCCAGACCCGCTGATTCAGCGCCGCCTGTCACCCGCCTGGACCACCGATTGGCTGACCAACGCCGGGCGCGAAAAATTGCGCGCTTACGGCATCGCGCCGCCGGTAGGGAGCGCCAGCAAACGCAGCCTGACGGGCCAGTCTGACCCGGTAGTGCCCTGCCCGTTATGTGGCAGCAACACAACCGAACGCGTCAGCGAATTCGGCTCTACGGCTTGCAAGGCGCTCTACCGCTGCCGCGATTGCCTGGAGCCTTTTGATTATTTCAAGTGTCTGTAAAACGACGAGACCATTTCCCATGAGCCGATTTCACGCCCTGACCGTCAAGGATGTACGCAAGGAAACCCATGATGCCGTTTCCATTGCTTTCGATATTCCCGACGATCTGTTGGACGCCTTCCGCTTTACCCAAGGGCAGTACCTAACACTGCGCCGCGACATCGAAGGTGAGGATGTCCGCCGCTCTTATTCAATCTGCACTGGCGTTCACGAACATGAGCTAAGAGTCGCCGTCAAGCTGGTGCCGGGCGGTAGCTTCTCAACCTTTGCCAACCAGCAACTGCAGCCTGGGGAGCAATTGGAAGTAATGCCGCCTCAGGGCAAGTTCTTCGTGCCTCTCGACCCCAGTCGTGAAGGGCACTATCTGGCGGTGACCGCAGGCAGTGGCGTCACCCCCATCATGTCGATTGTTTCCACTACGTTGGAAAGCGAGCCAAAAAGCCGTTTTACGGTGATTTATGGCAACCGCTCCACCACGGGCACACTGTTTCGCGAACGCTTGCAGGATCTCAAAGATCGCTATCTCGAACGCCTCAATATCATCTATGTATTTAGCCGCGAGCAGCATGAAATCGATCTTTACAACGGTCGTATCGACGCCGATAAGTGCAACGCTCTGTTTGACCGCTGGGTAGACGTGCCCAAGCTCGACGCCGCGTTTATTTGTGGCCCGCACGAGATGACCGAGATCGTGCGCGACGTCCTGAGCCAACATGGAATGCCAAAGGAGAAGGTGCACTTTGAGCTGTTCACTACTGGCTTGCCAACAGCAGGTGCCAAACGCCGCCAGGCGGCCAGAGCCGATCAGCTTGAGGCTGAAACTTCACATATCAAGGTAATTATCGACGGCCGCACTATCGAATATAACCTGCCCCGCAATACCCAGAATATTCTTGACGCGGGTAACGAACACGGCGCCGACCTGCCGTTCTCATGCAAGGCGGGCGTGTGCTCCACCTGTAAGTCAAAAGTGATTGAAGGTGAGGTGGAAATGGACGCCAACTACGCCCTGGAAGATTACGAAATAGATGCCGGCTACGTACTGTCCTGCCAGTGCTACCCGATCAGCAGCAAGGTCGTGCTCGATTTTGACGAGGTATAACCCTTAGCCCACCTACTTCCAAGCCGGCGACTGCGTCGGCTTTGTTTATCCTTATACCCACAAGACAGGCGGGAGAACACACAATGCCAGTTTTGCAAAGTTACATCGCAGGCCAGTGGTTCGGACAAACCGAGTCCAAAGCCCTTGTCAGCGCTATCAACGGCACCACCGTTGCGCATACCCACCAAGAAGAGATCAATTTCCGCGAAGCGGTGGCGTACGCCCGCAACACCGGTGTGAAGAACATTCTGGCACTGGATTTCCAGCAGCGTGCCGCCATTCTTAAGGCGCTGGCCGCCTATATCCAAGAGCGTAAGCGTGAGCTCTATGCCATCTCTCACCATACCGGTTGCACCAAGGCCGACTCCTGGATCGACATCGACGGTGGTTTTGGCACCCTATTCACTTACGCTTCCACTGGTCGTAAGGAACTGCCCTCCGGCAATGTGGCCCATGAAGGCCCAGTGACGCAATTAGGCAAAGAGAACCACTTCAACGGCACCCACATTCTGGTACCCCGCCGCGGCGTCTCGGTGCATATTAATGCGTTCAACTTCCCTATCTGGGGTATGTTGGAGAAGTTCGCGCCCGCCTTTCTGGCAGGCATGCCGTGTATCTTTAAACCGGCCACTGCGACGAGCTACCTGACCGAAGCAGCCGTGCGCGTCATCAACGACTCTGGACTGCTGCCGGAAGGTGCGCTGCAACTGGTGGTCGGTGGAGCCGGTGACTTACTGGATCACCTGGATGAGCAGGACTTTGTCACCTTTACCGGCTCGGCAAGCACTGCCCTAATGCTGAAAAGCCACCCGAATATCATGGCCAAGAGCATTCCGTTCAACGCCGAAGCAGACTCGCTCAACAGCGCGATTATGGCGCCAGATATTAGCCCGCAAGACGAAGAGTTCGCGATCTTTGCTAAAGAAGTGGTCAAAGAGATGACCGCTAAGTCAGGCCAGAAATGCACCGCGATCCGCCGAATTTTAGTGCCCGCCGAGCATCTCGATGCATTGGCAGACACAATCACAGCGCGCCTTGCCAACATCGTCGTCGGCGATCCTCATCAAGAAGGCGTGCGTATGGGCGCACTCTCTTCCCGTGACCAGTTGAGAGACGTTAATCATGCCATCGAACAGCTGCTGGAAACCAGTGAGTGCGTCTTTGGCAGAGACGGCAGCTTCAAGCCTGTTGGCCAGGAGGTGGAAAACGGCGCGTTCATCTCTCCCCACTTACTGATCAACCGCAACCCACTGAACGACGGCGGTGCGCACGACACCGAAGCTTTCGGCCCCGTCGCCACGCTAATGCCCTATCGCGGCATTGATGAAGCCTTGACCATCGCCGCCAAAGGCAAGGGCAGCCTGGTAACCACGCTGACCACCAAAGACCCCGCTATTGCTGCTGAAATGATCCCTGTGCTGGCCGCCCAGCATGGCCGCCTGCAGATTTTGGATGCCCAGGCAGCCAAGGAATCCACTGGCCACGGCTCTCCGCTACCGATGCTCAAGCATGGCGGACCCGGCCGCGCAGGCGGTGGTGAGGAGCTAGGTGGCATTCGTGCTGTTCACCACTATCTACAGCGCACCGCTATCCAGGGCTCTCCGACCATGCTCGCGGCAGTCACAGGGGAGTATGTGCGTGGCGCGAAAGTGATCGAGAACGATATCCATCCGTTCCGCCGCCATTTCGATGATCTGCAGGTTGGCGAGTCGCTGTTAACCCACCGCCGCACCGTCACTGAAGCCGACATCGTCAATTTTGGCTGCC
>NZ_JABUZF010000258.1:23705-54335 GCF_014897885.1 Halomonas sp. 3D7M
TGCTGCCAAAGAGACCCAATTTGGCCAACGCATTGCCCACGGCTACTTTGTGCTGTCGGCAGCTGCTGGTTTGTTCGTTTACCCAGGCGAAGGTCCCGTACTGGCGAACTACGGCCTGGATACGCTGCGCTTTATTACGCCTGTGCTGGTTGGCGACACCATCCGCGCCCGCCTCACCTGTAAGCGTAAGATTGACCAGGGTCGGGCATCTCCCGACGGCCACCCGCAAGGCGTGGTGATGTGGGACGTGGCGGTGACCAATCAACATGATGAGCTGGTCGCCAGCTACGACATCCTAACTTTGGTCGCCAAGCGGCAGTAACGGCTCAGCCGACAGAGCCTGATAAAGAAGTAAGCAACAAAAACGAATGACAGGGCATACGCTCTGTCATCCGTTGGTTTAGCGGGAAGGTTAAGAGAACCGTGCCGTTTTAATACATCAGTCGCGGTAGGAAGAGCACGATCGCAGGGAAGATAAGCACCAACAGTGCGCGTAGGGTACCCGCGACCCAGAACGGGGTGACACCGCGGAAGATCGTGCCTGTGGATACGTCCGGTAAGACGGCCCTAAGTACGAAGACGTTCATCCCAACGGGAGGTATTATCAGGCTAATCTCAATGACGATAACGACCAGAATGCCAAACCACACCAAGTCGTAACCCAGCCCCGCCACAACCGGGAAAAATACTGGTACGGTGAGCAGCAGCATCGACATACTTTCGAACACACAGCCCAGTACGACATAGATCGCGATAATCACCAGAATGACCACAAAAGGCGCAACATTCAGGCCATTCACCAGTGCTAGCAGGTCGCCAGGCAGCCCCGCACGGTTGATGAAGTTGGCGAAAATCAGCGCCGTTAGCACCACAGCAAACAGCATCGCGGTGGTGCGCACGGTGTCCATTAACACGTTCATTAACACTTGTGGGGTCAGCGCCCGACGCATTAGCGCGATTAAGAAAGCGCCCATTGCACCGATACCAGCTGCTTCAGTAGGCGTAAACACCCCGAGGTAAATACCGCCAATCACGAGTACAAACAGTGCTAGCGTACTGCCGACGCTTTTTAGCGCCTTGATCCGTTCTGGCCATGGCACTTTCTCTGCCGCAGGGCCAGCGGCGGGGTCACGCCAAAGCACCCACTTGATGGCACCAATATAAAGAAAGATGCCAAGAATGCCGGGGATAAAGCCTGCGGCAAAAAGCTCGCGGATACTGGTTTCGGTCAGGATTCCATAAATCACCAGCATGACGCTGGGCGGTATCAAGATACCCAAGGTGCCACCCGCCGCGATGGAAGCGGCAGCCAGTGAATCCTTATAACCATATTTGCGCATTTGCGGCATTGCGACTCGGCCCATGGTGGCACACGTCGCTAAGCTCGATCCGCATATCGCGCTAAAACCACCGCAAGCGACGATTGTCGCCATTGCCTGGCCACCCTTGCGGTGACCTAGAAAACCATTTGAGGCTCGAAACAAGGCATCGGATAGGCCTGCATGAGAAACAAAGTTACCCATTAGAATGAACAATGGAATGACGGACAGGCCATAATCCATGGCGGTGTCTACTACTCGGCGCGCCGCCATTGCTTCGGCAGCATTCCAGTTACCCGTTAATAGATAGAACCCAGCGAAACCAACGATTCCCATCGCGAACGCCAGTGGCACACGCAGGAATACGAGTATCAACAATACTGCGAAACCGTACAACGCTTCAGTCATGGGGCTCTCCTATACTCAATGGGCCACCTTTTTCGATTACCTTAAGCCCCTCAAGCAGATAGAAACCGGCTCGGATGAGAGTCAGTAGCGCTGAAAGCGCGAGCATGATGGCGATCAGTCCGACCAGATAGCCATAGGGAATACGCAGAAACTCCGTCACATCTCCCCATGAAAAAGCCCGCTCTGCCAGCGCCCATACACGCTGCGCCATCACCCAAAGAGCCGCCGTTACGATCAGGTTGACGATCACTTCACGCAGCCAGATAAGTTTTGCAGGAAACACCGCATCGAGCAGATCAACGCTGACATGCTCTTGACGCCAACAAACGACTGGCAGCGACAGGAATACCAATGCCGCCAACATCAGCTGAGTTAATTCAATAGCACCTAGAATGGGGGAATTAAAAAAGTAGCGGCCGCCTACGTCAGCAGTGGTCAACAGCATCATGCCAAAGAGGGTAGCGCCAGCCACCCCCTCTAACATCAACTGCAGCACCCGACTAACGCGCGTAGCACGTGCCATTTGGGTTTGCATGGTCACTCTCCATCTAGCGCCAGTGGGGGTTACTGTGTGTCGTCTGGTACTGATTCGCCAGACACTAATTCATCTGGTACTAGGCTACTGACGCTCTCTTCTTCCGCTGCAGCGATAAGCTGCTCGCGATAGAACTCGATAGCGGCCATCGCATCAACGTTGCGGTTTTCTGAAACAGATTCAGCCCACTCGGCAATCATGCTGTCACTCATGCTTTTCAGCGTATTGAGATCTTCGTCACCGAGTTCGGTAAAGGTATGACCAAGCTCTTCGGCAAAGTCGACGCCTCGGACATCCACAACATCCATCATGTAACCAAACAAACGAGACAGGCGCTCACCAGAGACAGATTCAACAGCTTCACGATCTTCGGGCGACATTTCATCCCAGATCATCGGGTTGACGACGATGGTGAAGCTACCGCGGTAGAAACCGCCGTCTACCGTGAGGGTATAGGGGAAAATCTCGGCGACACGGAAGCTGCGCAGACCTTCTGGAACAAGCATGGCCCCATCGATGACGCCCTGAGAACCCGCTTCATAAACGCCTGTGGGCGGCAAGGCGACACCGGTCAGCTCCAGGGCATTGGAGAGATCCCCCATCACGCCACCGCCAACGCGAATACGCTTACCTTTAAGGTCTTCTAAGGTTTCATACTTTTCACTGCTGAAGATCCAGCCAGGCCCGTGGACACCAGCAGCCACAACATCTACGCCACGATGTTCACCCGCGGCTGCCAGGTACTCTTGGTGTGTGTGCCAATAGGCACTTGAGGCATTTTCTGATGAGAACTCTTGAAAGGTGGGAAACTCCGGCAATTTGGTTAACTGGAAGCGACCAGTGTTATAGCCGTGAAAAACCCAGGTAGCATCAGCGATACCATCAGCGACCATTTCCATTTGTGACGCCGGGGGTCCCATATCATGTATCACGTCGACTGTTACGCGGCCTTCTGTGGCTTCTTCAATCCACGCTTTCCAGGTTGGCCAGACGATGGTGTTAATGCCGTGATTGGGGCCTGCCCAGGTACTCACGGTGATGGTCGTTTGCGCTAAGGCGGTGGTGCTCAGCGTTGCGGCGGCGATAGCGCCAATCATCAGGTTTGTTGTTTTATTCACTTTTCTTTCCTCTGGTCGTCACGAAGTCGAAGCGCAAAACATGATACTTTATTTTTATCTTTTTAAAATCTAGCGAATCACGTTATTTATCACAATGCCTAAAGATACCTGGGCCATGCAACAACCCATCGACCAATAGATGCTAATACTTAAGTATGAATCTCCAAATAGGGTTTAATTTACAAATATTTATATGGAAAAAGCCACCTCTCCGAGTCACTATCAATGGCTCTTGGGGAATAATTTAGAATCCAGCTTTTGTTACACAAATCACATTTTCTTTGATATCAATGACACACCAGTGACGACGTAGGGATATCGACATAGAGGTACCTTCTGCCATCTTGGCTTGTCTGTAGGATGTCTCGCTGTTAACCAATTCTCTCCAACTGCCGTTCAAGCTTGCGCATGGTATTGAGCAAATCACGATATTCACCAACGCTGAGGGTAGACACTAGGTCGGCTTCCCACGCCTGAGCTTCGGGCACTAGTTTATTAAGTAGCGCTTGCCCTACCTCTGTCAGATGTAAATCATGCAGTCGCTGATCTTGCTGGGATGGCGTGCGACTTATCAGCCCACGCTCTTCCAGCGACTGAATAGCCCGAGACACGCGCGCCTTATCCATATTGGTGTAGGCACACACCTTCTTAGCGGTTAAGTCATCACAGTGGCTTAACCACGCAAGCACGCGCCACTGGGCGATGTTGAGATCATAAGACTCGGCATATAGCTTCTCTAACGCCTGGCTGATGCGGTCAGCTAAACGGTTAAGCTGATAGGGTAAAAACTGGTTGAGATCTAGCTCTGCCCTGGCTGAAGACTCCAGAGGAGCATCGCTTGCTGCTTTATCCATCGTCATTGTGTTTCTCCTAGAGCCACCGTTTGTCAGGGGTGGTGATGATAAAAATCAGCACCATAGCTGGGAATATAGACACCAGCAACGCGCCCATCATACTGACCACCTTGAGGAAGAGAGTCCTCTTGGCTCCATCCAATAACGCTATTTCAAATAAAACGACTCACCGTTTACTGGCCTTTATCAAACAAAAATGTCATCAGCGTTAGGTTGCCAATGCTCAGGGCAAGCCCTGTCAGCATTAGCCAGAACAGTGCCGACAGATACTCTCTTATGCAACTAATTTGCTGATTTTAATTATTATACTTAGGTATTAGTTTGCAATAATCATCTGATTCACTGGGATTTATTGTCGATTTCATGCACAAGAACGGCTGGCTCGCCTATAGAGCGCTGGACATTTAGTTTCATTAGAAACTATCCTCATGACATACAACAACCCAATAAACAGCTGAACCACCCTGTTAGCACCGGAGATACCATGAGTAAGAAATTCGCGTCCCATGCCGATACCGAAGAGAAACAGATCAGTTTCACTAAGCTGGCAGAGGGGCTCTATGCTTACACGGCTGAAGGTGACCCCAATACGGGCATAGTGATTGGCGATGACAGCGTAATGGTCATCGACACCCAGGCAACGCCGATCATGGCCCAGGACGTTATCCGCCGTATCCGCGAGGTGACTGACCTACCGATTAAGCATGTGGTCATGACCCATTACCATGCCGTGCGTGTTCTCGGCGCATCCGCATACGATGCCGAGAATATCTACGCGAGCCAGAGCACCTATGACCTGATTGTTGAGCGTGGTCAGCAAGATTATGAATCCGAGGTTGGCCGCTTCCCGCGTCTGTTCAAAGGAGTCGATTCTGTGCCTGGCCTGACTTGGCCAACCATCGTCTTCCAGGAAAAGCTGACGGTGTTTATGGGTGAGCGTGAGGTGCAGATCATTCACCTTGGCCGCGGACACACCAAGGGCGACACCGTTGTCTGGTTACCGAAAGAAAAAATCATGTTTTCCGGTGACCTCGTTGAGTATGGCGCCACCCCTTATACCGGTGATGCTTACCACGAGGACTGGCCTACAACGCTTGATCGCCTACAGGCCATGCAGCCTCAGAAGCTGGTGCCCGGCCGCGGCGATGCGCTGCAAAATGCCGAGCAGTGCCAGGAAGCCATTCAAGGCACCCGCGACTTCTTGAATGATATGTATGGCAGCGTCAAAGCAGGCAAGGCGGCGGGTAAATCACTCTCCGAGTGCTACGCCGAGACCTATGCGGTTCTTAAGCCGAAATATGGCCACTGGGTCATCTTCGATCACTGCGTGCCTTTCGATATCACTCGCTGCTACGACGAAGCAGGCGGCGAATACCCAGATCCACGTATCTGGACGGCAGAGCGCGATACCGCTATGTGGCACTCCCTGCAGGACGCCGTCGAGAATCAGTAAGTGCTAACCAGAGACACCCACTGATCATGCCCAGCTGTCGGGTGTCATTCACCCGACGCTGCAGGGGAGCAATAGATGCCAACAACCTATAAAAATCCTGTCTATCCTTACCGACGCCCGCCTGAGCTTGATGTTCAAGATGTTAGCCATTATCCGGTGGTGATTGTCGGTGCCGGACCTAGCGGCCTCGCCGCCGCTATCGATTTGGCTCAGCAAGGCATTCATTCGATTGTCCTGGACGACAACAACACCGTTAGCGTGGGGTCGCGGGCATTGTGCTTTGCCAAGCGTTCACTGGAAATTATTGACCGTTTAGGCTGCGTCGAGCCAATGCTTGAAAAGGGCGTCACTTGGCAACATGGCCGCGTTTTCTTTCAGGACCGCGAGGTCTACGACTTCAACCTGCTGCCAGAAGATGGCCACCGCATTCCCGCTTTTATTAACTTGCAGCAGTATTACTTTGAAGAGTTTCTGGTCAATCGCGCTCACGACTTTGCTGAGCAAATTGATCTGCGCTGGAAGCATAAGGTCATTGATGTTGATGCTCAGCCTGACAGCACCGCCATCAAGGTGTCGACTCAGGATGGTGACTACTCACTGACCTGTGACTATTTGCTTGTTTCGGATGGTGCCAACAGCCGCATCCGCGACATGCTAGGCCTTGACTGCAAAGGCCAGGTATTTCAAGACCGCTTCCTGATTGCGGATGTGGTGATGAAGGCTGATTTCCCGACAGAGCGCTGGTTTTGGTTTGATCCGCCCTTCCATCCTAATCAATCGGTGCTGCTGCACAAAGAACCCGACAATGTGTGGCGTATCGACTTCCAGCTAGGCTGGGACGCTGACCCGGAAGAAGAAAAGAAAGAAGAGAACATTCGCCCGCGCGTGCAGGCGATGCTTGGCCCGGACGTGGAGTTTGAGCTTGAGTGGGCCAGTGTCTACACCTTCCGCTGCCGCAAGATGGATAACTTCATTCATCACAGCGTGATATTTATGGGCGACGCAGCTCATCAGGTATCCCCCTTTGGCGCCAGAGGTGCCAACGGCGCCCTGCAGGGTGTGGAGAATTTAGCCTGGAAACTGGCGCGAGTTCTCAAAGCGCAGGCGCCGAAAACTCTCTTATCCACGTATAACACCGAGCGCCAGCACGGTGCGACAGAAAACCTGCTTAACTCTACCCGCGCCACTGACTTTATTACCCCGAAGAGCCATATCAGCCAGGTATTCCGCGATGTGACGCTGGAGCTGGCGGAGAAACATGCCTTCGCACGTAGTCTAGTTAACAGCGGCCGTCTTTCCATGCCGTGTCGCTACGATAGCTCACCGCTTAATACGCCCGATGTTGATGGTGGCCCAAGCGAACTGCGCCCTGGTAGCTCGGCTAAGGACGCCCCCATTCGCCTGGGCGAGCAGAACGCTTGGCTACTCAATCAGTTGGGTAATGGTTTTGTACTGCTACTCGATGGCCGTATTGATGACGGTCACGCCACTGCGCCGTTAAGAGAGCTGAGCGAGCTGTTAGATCGCCACACTGACTTACGCCTTGTGGTGGTTGGCCCAGCTCCGGATGAGTTTGGCGCTCTACCGCGCACCACCGTGATAGACGATACCGAAGGGCTAGTGACACAACGCTACGGCCTGAAAGCGGGTGGCGGATACCTTATCCGTCCTGATCAGCACGTTACTGCTCGCTGGCACACCGTCACTGCCCACCAGGTTGAAGACGCATTAGACCGCGCGCTGGGCGTTTATCTTGCGGGTACCGCTGACACGACCTTTCAGGAGCGTTGCCATGCCAAGGCTTGAATTAAATCCCAACTTTACTGACCCGGATGCTTTTTACGCGGCACTCACCGCGCTACATCGCGACCGCAGCGAGGCAGAGAGCGAGCGCATCAATGCGCGCCTGATCCTGTTACTGGCTAATCATATCGGCGACCAAACCGTGCTCGAAGCAGCCATTTCCCATGCGGTTGGTGATGGCGATTAATCGCCGCGTCTTAGATCTCTAAAAGATAGATTTATTTAAGTAACATCCAAACACAGCAGGTCTTAACAATGACTGAACAATTGCAATATCAGAACGGTTTCCATAATCACTTTTCAAGCGAAGCGCTGCCGGGTGCACTGCCAATTGGGCAAAACTCACCGCAAAAGTGTGCTTACGGCTTATATGCTGAACAACTCACTGGTTCCGCCTTCACTGCGCCTCGGCATCAAAACTTTCGTAGCTGGCTTTATCGCATTCGCCCTTCAGTTGTTCAGAGCGCGTATCAGCCACTGGAAAATAACAACGTACACACGGCCCCGTTAGAGAAGCCCGCCGCGGACCCCAACCAAATGCGCTGGGACCCGGTTGCGATACCGGATGCACCGACTGACTTTATCGATGGCCTGTTTACCATTGCAGTGAACGGGGATGCGGCCACCCAGGCCGGTGTGGGCGTGCATGTTTATACGTTCAATGAAGACATGACCGAACGTTTTTTCTACAACGCAGATGGCGAACTGCTCTTCGTTCCGCAGATGGGGGCTATTCGTCTACGCACCGAATTTGGTGAAATCGAGATTGATAACGGTGAGATTGCCGTTATTCCTCGCGGTGTGAAGTTCCAAGTGCGTAAAGCACAGGGTGTTGACGCTGCGCGGGGGTATATTTGTGAGAACTACGGCAGCCCTCTAGAACTACCCGGTCTCGGCCCCATCGGCGCCAACGGCTTAGCCAACCCGCGTGACTTCCAAAGCCCGGTGGCAGCCTATGAAGACCTGGAAGGTGATTACCGCTTAGTCGCTAAGTTCTCTGGTCGTTTTTGGGAAACAAAGCTCAACCATTCGCCGTTAGATGTGGTGGCGTGGCACGGCAACTGCGCGCCGTATAAATATAATCTCGCCAACTTCAACACCATCAATACGGTGAGCTTCGACCATCCGGATCCGTCAATCTTCACCGTATTAACGTCCCCCTCCGATACGCCGGGAATGGCCAATCTTGATTTTGTGATCTTCCCGCCGCGCTGGATGGTTGCCGAGAATACCTTCAGACCGCCCTGGTTCCATCGCAATCTGATGAGCGAGTTTATGGGGCTTATTCATGGCGAGTACGATGCGAAAGCGGAAGGCTTCACTCCAGGCGGTGCCAGCCTGCACAACTCAATGTCACCCCACGGCCCGGATGCTGAGACATTTGAGAAAGCTTCCAACGCGGAGCTTAAGCCCCACTTCATAGGCGATACATTGGCCTTCATGTTTGAAAGCCGCTACTTCTTCCACCCAACCCCTGCGGCTCTGGAGGCTAACTTCCGCCAACGTGACTATGTGGATGTTTGGTCAACGCTGCGTTCGCACTTCAACCCAAACCAGCCGTAAAACTTATCGCCCCCTGACGACAAGGATTGAATGCCCATGAAACTTGCAACACTTAACAAAGGCCGCGACGGCGAACTTATCATCGTCTCTCGCGACCTCGCCCGTGCCGTAAGCGCTGTTGATATTACTCCCACGCTTCAAGCGGCCCTTGAAAGCTGGGAAGCCGTTAGCCCTCAGCTTGAAGAACGCTATGCGCAGCTAAACAATGGCAATGCCGACGGTGCTTTTGAGCTTGATCAGCGTGCGCTGCACTCTCCGTTACCGCGTGCCTATCAGTGGGCCGACGGCTCTGCCTACCTAAACCATGTCCAACTGGTACGTCAGGCGCGTAATGCTGAGATGCCCGAAACCTTCTGGACCGATCCGCTTATGTACCAGGGCGGTAGCGACTGCTTCCTGGCGCCCACCGAAGATATTGAGGCGGTGAGTGAAGAGCATGGCATCGACTTTGAAGGTGAGATCGCGGTTATTACCGATGACGTGCCGATGGCCGTCACCCCCGAGGAAGCCGCCAAGCACATTAAGCTAGTAATGCTGGTTAACGATGTCAGCCTGCGCGGCCTCATTCCAGGCGAACTCGCTAAAGGCTTTGGCTTTTTCCAAGCCAAGCCCGCCTCTTCTTTCTCGCCCATCGCGGTGACCCCAGACGAACTGGGCGATGCTTGGCAAGAAGGCAAAGTGCACCTGCCGCTGACCGTGCACCTGAATGACGAGAAGTTTGGCGAGCCAGAAGCGGGTCCCGATATGATTTTCAGCTTCCCACAGCTGGTTGCCCATGCGGCCAAGACCCGCTACCTCGGCGCGGGCGCTGTGATTGGTTCAGGTACTGTTTCCAACCCAGACCCTGATGGCGGCCCTGGAAAGCCGGTGGCTGACGGCGGCGTCGGCTATAGCTGTTTAGCCGAAGTACGCATGGTCGAGCAGATACTGTACGGCCAGGTGAAAACTCCCTTTATGCGCTTTGGCGACCGGGTGCGCATCGAGATGTTTGACCGCGATGGCAACAACCTCTTTGGTACCATCGATCAGCAAGTCGTGAAGTACCAGCCCAAATAAAGCCAACACAAGGAAGGCAACATGACGACGCTATACGGCTATTTCCGCTCGTCGGCTGCTTACCGGGTGCGGATCGCCTTAAACCTGAAAGGCCTGGGCTACGATCAGGTTCCGATCAACTTGGTGAAAGGCGAGCAGCGGGGTGGCGACCATCTGGCGCGCAACCCTCAGGGGATGGTGCCTAGCCTGATACTTGACGATAGCACCGTGGTTAACCAGTCGCTGGCGATCTGTGAGTATCTCGATGAGGTACACCCCGAGCCTGCGCTGCTACCGGCTGATGCGTTAGCGCGCGCAAGAGTTCGTGCGCTTGCCCAGTCGGTGGCTTGCGAGATTCATCCGCTCAATAACCTGCGGGTGCTCAAGTATCTCGTCGGTGAGTTGGGGGTGGATGAGGCGGCCAAGTTAGCCTGGTATCGCCATTGGATTACCGAGGGCTTCTCAGCTCTGGAAGCGACGCTCTCTACTGACCCCAGCAGCGGCGACTTTTGCCATGGCGACACCCCAACGCTTGCGGATATCTGCCTGATTCCCCAGGTGTATAACGCAGAGCGCTTCGAGTGCGATTTGTCAGCCTACCCGACGATCCAGCGCATCGCTGCCAATTGTCGTGCGCTGCCAGCCTTCGAAAAAGCCGCACCCGAGGCACAGCCTGACGCCAACTAAGCTGAAGCCAAGCCAAATAAAGCGATACGATTAAGTTATACTAAGCAGGCTAACATAAGCGGGCGTCTTTCCACTCGGGAAGGCGCCCGTCGCGTGTCCGAAGGGGCATCACATCCAACCAAAAGGAGTTAAGGGGTGCTAAAGCTGCCCTCTACCGCCACCGTCGTGGCACTGGCCGCGGTGACTGCACTTGGCCCACTGGCCACAGATATGTACTTGCCAGCCATGCCCGCGATGGCTGAAGCGCTGACTACTGGCCCAGACCGAATACAGCTGACCCTTAGCCTCTATATGGCTGGATTCGCGCTGGCCCAACTATTGTGCGGGCCAATCTCTGATCGCTTTGGCCGCCGCCCGGTGATGATCGCAGGGTTATCGCTGTTTCTCGCGGCGAGCCTACTGTGTGCCTGGGCGCCTAGCGTCGAGTGGTTGCTGGTAGGTCGCTTTCTACAGGCCTTCGGCGGTGCTGCTGGACCGGTATTAGCACGGGCATCGGTGCGTGATATTCATGGTCCGATCGAGGCTGGGCGCATTCTCTCCTATATGGCAAGCACGATGGCCCTCGCCCCTGCTCTGGCCCCTGTGGTGGGCGCGGGGTTACTGCTGTTTTTTGGCTGGGAATCGGTGTTCGTATTGCTGGCGCTCTACGCGGCAGTGATGCTGGCGGTACTGATATTTATGCTGCCCGAGCCGTTGGCGAAGGAGCGACGGCAATCGATTCACCCGAAAACAGTACTGGCTAATTTCCGCTTACTACTGACTCAGCGTGCCTTTATCGGCTACACCTTGGTGAATGCGGCCGCGTTCTCCGGGCTATTCGCGTACCTTTCTGGCTCATCTTTTGTACTCATCGAGTACCTGGGCGTCGCACCTACGTTGTATGGCGTGCTGTTCACACTGATTGTCGCGGGCTTCTTCTTCGGCACTCTGGTCAGCGGTCGCTACAGCCACCGCCTAGGTCGTGATCGCCTCGTTACCCTGGGCAGCGTAATCTGCGCAACTGGGGGCGTCGTCATGGCGGGCTTGGCCACCGTTGGCGTTCATCACCCGTGGGCGGTGGTGGGGCCGCATATGGTGTTCATGCTGGGGGTCGGCATTTTGATGCCACAAACAATGGCCGGGGCACTGGCGCCCAACCCTCAATGTGCGGGCGCAGCGTCTTCTTTGTTTGGTTTCCTGCAAATGACGATTGCCGCTGTGGTAGGTGGGTTAGTCGGGCAATTCCACGACGGCAGCTCGCGCACCATGGCCTTAACGATTGGGCTGATGGGGCTACTCGCCTTGCTAAGCCACTGGCTGCTGGTACGCCGCCGAAAAGAGGCATAGTTGAATCAACTGTATCGCTACCTAGCAAAAGGCCACGCATTGCGTGGCCTTTTTTACCTATATTGAGTTGCCTTAAGCGGCTTCGACAGCGATGGTCTTCGAGCGACCTTCACGTAGCTCCTTCAGCAACGTCTCACGCCGCTCGTTGGCTTTCTCAGCGGCAGCTTCGCGGACGGGTCCAAAACCACGAATTTCTTCTGGCAACTTAGCAAGCGTTAAGGCCGTGGCGTGATTCGTGCCATCAAGACGGGCCACTAACTCATCAATCAACTGCTCATAGTCAGCCAATAAAGCGCGGTCGAGTTTACGATCAGCGCTGAAGCGGAAAGGGTCAAGCGCGGTGTTGCGCAAACCGCGCAGCTTGGCCAACGTGCCCATTGCCTTCAGCACCCAAGGGCCGAAGCGGCGCTTCACCGGACGCCCTTGCGCATCTTTACGGCCACCCAGCAGTGGCGGTGCCAAATGGAAGGTTAGCTGGTAATCACCCGAGAACGTGGCTTTGACCTCATCCAGAAAATCGCTCTGGGTGTAAAGGCGCGCCACTTCATACTCATCTTTATACGCCATCAAGCGATAGAGCTGATGGGCGACGGCTTCACTCAACGATTGGCCACCGTTTAGCGCTGCTTCGGCCTCACGCACTTTCGTTACTTGAGTAACGTAACGCTCAGCCCAGGCACGGTTCTGATAGCGCTCCAGGTGGCGACTGTTACGCGCCACTACATCGTCCAGTGTGGCATTCGCGGATAGGGGAAGCGTGTCCAGATGCTGCTGAAGATAGTCGGGTTCCACCGCAGCCAAGCGACCCCAGGCAAATGCCTGACGGTTCTTCTCCACAGCGACGCCGTTAAGCTCCAGAGCACGCTGCAGCGCAGGTTCAGAAAGCGGCACCAGCCCCTGCTGCCAGGCAAACCCGAGCATCATCATATTGGAAAACACCGTATCGCCCAGCAGCTGTTCGGCTAGGCGATTGGCATCCAGGGAAGCAAAGCGTTCCTCGCCAACCGCTTCACACAGCATGTTAAGGCGCTTACTGGGCTGCATATCCGCATCGCGATAAAGGACATAATCCGCCGTGGCTAGCTCCGCCAGATTCGCCACGATACGCGTGGTCGGCTGCAGCACATTTAGCGCTTTCTGCGAACTCGCCACGACCATATCGCAAGCGATCATCGCATCGGCCTGGCCAGCTTCGATACGTACCTGATTCAGCTCACTGGGCTGTGATGCCAGACGCACATAGCTAAGGACTGCCCCGCCTTTTTGCGCAAACCCCATAAAGTCGAGCACGCTGCTGCCCTTACCTTCCAGGTGTGCGGCCATGGTAATCAGTTGCCCAACGGTCACCACGCCCGTGCCACCAACGCCTCCCACCAGCAAGTCATAAGGGGCCGTTAAAGTGGCAATCGCAGGGGTTGGCAAATGCGCTATGCGTTGCCAAAAGGCATTATCTGCGGTGACGCCCTGGCCTTTACGCAGCCCGCCACCTTCAACCGTAACAAAACTGGGGCAAAAGCCACTGACGCAGGACATATCCTTATTGCAGGACGACTGATCGATTTTGCGCTTGCGGCCTAGTTCGGTCTCGCGAGGCACCACCGATAAACAGTTGGACTGTACAGAACAATCACCACAACCTTCGCAAACATGATGGTTAATGAACACCCGGCGGGCGGGGTCTTCCATCAAACCACGCTTGCGCCGACGGCGCTTTTCAGCCGCGCATGCTTGGTCATAAATCAACACGGTGCAGCCAGGAATTTCGCGCAGTTCACGTTGCAGCGTATCCATCTCTTCACGCCCGTGGAAGGTTACCTGCTTAGGAAACTCCTTTTCATGCCCGCGGTATTTTTCGGGCTCATCACTGACCACCACTACCCGACGAACACCTTCATCCAGCGACTGCCGGGCGATCATCGGCACGTTAATTTGCCCATCCACGGGTTGACCGCCCGTCATGGCAACCGCATCGTTGAACAGGATTTTATAGGTAATATTGACGTTGGCAGCCACTGCCTGACGCACCGCCATCGAGCCCGAGTGAAACCAGGTGCCTTCGCCTAAGTTCTGGAAAATATGCCCATTGCCGGTAAAGCGGCTCTTGCCCACCCAGTTAACGCCTTCGCCGCCCATCTGAATTAACGATTCGGTGTTGCGGCCCATCCACGACGCCATAAAATGACAGCCGATGCCCGCTAAGGCTTTACTGCCCTCTGGCACATTAGTCGAGCTATTGTGTGGGCAACCGGAGCAGAAATACGGCATGCGGCGCACACCACCAAGCTCCTTAACACCGGCTTGGCAAGCATCAACGGTTGCCAGCTTGTCGCTAAAATCAATGTCGAAAAAGCGCGCTAAACGCTCGGCGACAAAGCCTGCTAAGAGGCGCGGGCCCAGCTCTCCAACAAAGGGAATCAGCGGTTTGCCAGTTTCATCCTGCTTGCCGGTCACGATGACCTCGCCAGGATGGTCGGGTTCGGACATGTACTCTTTAAGCTGACTTTCAATAATGCCGCGCTTCTCTTCAATGACCAGCACTTCGCGCTTGCCATGAATAAACTCAAGAATGCCGGGGCGATGGAGCGGCCACACCATCCCGACTTTGTATATTTCCACCCCCAATTCACGCAGCTTCGCCTCATCCAGCCCCAACAAACGCAGCGCCTCAAGTAAATCCAGGTGGCCCTTGCCTGTGGTAACCAGCCCAAACGTCGCCTGTTCTTGGCGAAATAAATACTGATCAATCGGGTTAGCGGTGGCAAACGCCTGAACGGCGGCCAGCTTGTGCTCAAGGCGAGTCTCAAGCTGCGGCCCCGGTAGGTCCGGCCAGCGATAGTGCAGCCCGCCTTCCGGCATTTCGAAATCCGGCGTGACATATTCCGGCAAGGGCGGCACGTCCACCGATGCGCCACTCTCTACTGTTTCGGAAACGGCTTTGAACCCCACCCAGCAACCCGAGAAGCGTGAAAGTGCATAGCCCCATAACCCAAAGCGTTCATATTCCGCCAATGACGCAGGGCTTACGACCGGCATAAACCAGGCCATAAAGGCGACATCCGACTGATGCGGCATCGACGATGACACACACCCATGGTCATCGCCCGCGACCACCAACACACCACCCGTTGGTGAGCTACCGTAGGCATTACCGTGCTTTAACGCATCGCCCGCACGGTCAACGCCTGGCCCTTTGCCGTACCACATGCCGAAGACACCTTCGACTTGCCGCTCAGGATCTGTCTCTACCTGTTGGCAACCAAGCATCATGGTAGCGGCCAGGTCTTCGTTGATCGCAGGGACAAAATCGATGTGATGCGCTTCCATAGCGGCTTTCGCCCGCCAAATTTCTTGGTCTACACCGCCTAAGGGCGAGCCACGATAACCACTGATAAGCCCTGCCGTTTGGCGGCCATTGTGGCGATCAAGCTCGGCTTGGCGTAAGGCGATGCGTACCAATGCCTGGGTGCCAGTAAGAAAAATACGGCCTTCGCCACGGCTATAGCGGACGGCCAGCTGATAATTATCGAGTGCGATCTCGAGAGGCTGGGTAATAGAACCCGCCTGCTCAGCAATTGAGGGGGTTGTCATGAGAGTTCACCAGTACGGTTGAAGAGTTATGGTTGTAATACCTCTGAGTCTAGCCAAGAGCGCACTAAAGGTGCTTGCTAATTAGCTCTCCAAACGTCTGGTTATTAATCATTACTTTCATTTTTTTAGCTTTGACGCAATGATATTCAACAAACCACAAATAAATGAAATGACACCATGAAAGAAGCAACCAAAGACATCACCTTAGACAGGCATGATCAGCGCATTCTTACCCTGCTTCAGCAACAGGGGCGTATTACCAACAATGAGCTCGCCGAACAGATCGGGCTCTCCCCCGCTGCCTGCTGGCGACGCGTAAAAGCCCTGGAGGAGAGTGGCGTTATCCGCCGCTTTGCAGCGTTGGTGGAACCCAGCCTAGTGGGCCAACCACTATCAGCACTGGTCATGGTGACGTTGGTTCGCCACCACATCGACAATACCGTCGAGTTCGAAAATCGCATTCTGCAATATCCAGAAGTGCTGCAGTGCTATGCCACCACCGGCAACGCCGATTTCGTACTGCGGGTGGTTATCGAAGACATGGCGGCTTATGACCGATTTCTGAATGAAAAACTCTTCACCTTGGACGGTATCTCACAGGTCAGCTCCAATTTCGTGCTGCGTAATATCAAAGAAGAGACCGCTATTCCGATTCGTTGAATCAGCCGATCGAGACCACCAAGACTTACTGCCCGTTAGAGCGAGCATCCAAAACTTCAAAAATTAAGACTTAAGTATCAACTCAATCAAGCTTAAATTAGTTGCTATTGAAACTATCTAAAGGCAAGGTAAGCAATGTGATTTACGCCACCTGAGAAGGCGCCACTTGCTCGGTGTTAGGCGTGACCAATAACAACACAGACGTTAATAACGTCGTTTTGGAGTTTCCACATGAAACAACCCGCTCGCTTACTCGTGGGTGCTATCGCGCTTTCCAGCATGGCGTTCAGCATGTCTTCATTTGCCCAGGCAACGATCACCGTTAGCACGTGGGGTGGGCCGAATCACGGGATTAATACCATTGTTTGGCCAACCTGGAAGGCGTGGATTGAAGAAGCCACGGATGACCGTGTCACGGTAGAAGTAGTGCATGACATGGGGCCTCCTCCTGCACAAATGGAGATCGTTGCTGATGGTATTGCAGACGCCAGCTGGATTTTTCACGCCCATATGGCGGGTCGTTTTCTAGCTACACAGTTACCTGAATTCCCCACCTTTGAGGAGTTCTCTTCAGAAGATGCTTCTGCTGCCTATTGGCATACCCACCAAGAGTATTTGCAGCAAGCCAATGAGCACCGTGGTGTTGATGTCGTCGCGATGGGCGTACACGGGCCAGGGCAAATATTTACCCGTGATCAAATAAGCTCAATTGATGAGCTTGCTGGCAAACGGCTGCGTGTGGGTGGCGGGGTGATGAGTGGTTTAGCCGAGGCAATGTCAGTGACCGGGGTTTCCATTCCTCCAACCGGCACCTACGAAGCGGCCTCTCAGGGTGTTGTCGACGGCGCGATGCTAACGCTTGAGAGCTTGCGCAGCTTCCGCGTGGCTGAAGTGGCTCCGCACACTCTTACCGTAGACGGCGGCTTCTATCGCGGCAGCTTTGCGATTGTTATGAACCCGATGTTCTGGGACCAAGTGTCGGACGAAGACCGCGCGGCGATTGAAAGCGTATCGGGTGAACGGCTGTCACGCTTGTTTGGCTACATGATGGATGTTTCCGACCAGCGCGGCGTTGAATTTGGTGAAGAAAATGGCGCAACCTTTACCCAAGCATCGGAACAAGACATTGATTACCTGAGGGGCGTTGCGAGCAACTTACAGGATGCCTGGAGTGAGTCGATAAAGAGTCGTGGTGTTGACGCGCCTGCCGCACTTGCCTTCTTTCATGAACAGTTAGTCAATGCGGCGACCGAAGAGCGTATCGAAGCGAGTGTTGTTAGTCACTGAGCCGCTAGATTAGGTGCTCTCGCCGCTGCCGTATAATAGGCGGTGAGAGCAGCACTCACATGCTGATGACGCCCTATAAGCAGCTACTTTTCTATCATCTTCCCCCACTTTCACCTCTACTCACCTTCTGTTTCACTTGAAACCAACTTGATCCGCGTCAAGATAGTTTATCTCTCGTCGGTTGATACTGATGTCATCATCAAGAACCGCCGAGGGAGATTGACCATGGATACTGCTCAGCACACCGATACCACCTCTTGGTGGGGACGCCTCACTGAGCGCTGCTATACAGCATCAACCGCGACGTTAGCCCGCAACATAAAGCAGCAAGCAGGGGCTAGCTATGATGCACTGATCAATGACCTGGAAAGACCGCTAGAACCACGCTTTGAGCAGGCAGTGGCAAGGCAGCTAGCAGCAGGCCACCCCGCTCATTTCAGCCCAGCCAAAACCTTAATGCCAGTTATGCTGCAGCGCTTTGGTCTTAAAGAGAATGAGCTTCGTAGAAATGTTCTGATAAATCATGCCGACTATCGTGCACTGTGTGACACCTGCAACGCTTGTGCAGCCGTTGGCGATTGTTGGAAAGCGATGCGGGCCAATGCCGAGCTTGATGAGTGCCGTCGCTTATGCCCTAACGCCAATGCCTTTGATGCCTTAGCGGCACAGTGAAGCGTGTTGATTAACATCCCAGCAACGTATCCCTCTATCGCAAAGCGCTCCCATCGACTATCGATGAGAGCGCTTTGATGACTCTTCTTAATGTCTTATTCGAATGAGTTGCTTCAGGAAGCCTGATGCCGCAGTCGTGGGCTAGCTAACTCTCCCACCACGGTAATAACCACCAGCAGGGCTAGCAACCACGGCCACTGAGTGCCTACTTGAAGGGTGGCAAGGCCAAGCGCATCGATGAAAATTAACACGATGCCTAACGGGCTGACGTAACGCACCATAAACAGCCACAGCGTGTGCTGGGTACGGGAGAGCCCTAGTTCTTCCCTGAATAGTTCAGTACGCAGCAGGAAGCCTGCCATCAGCGCCGTACCTAAACCGCCTAGCGGCATCATCCAGCGGGAGGTCAGGTAATCCAGCCAATCGAAGAAAGTACGGCCTGCCACCGTCCAATCCGCGCCCACATTGAACGACAGCATTGCCAAGGTGCTCACCAACCACAGCACGATGCCCACACCCCAGGATGCTTGCTTGCGCGTCAGCCCTTTGCTGGCAACGAGCCAAGCCACTGTCGCTTCGATCATTGAGATCGACGACGTAAGCGCGGCCATTGATAGCATCACGAAGAACAGCACACCAAACAAGGTACCAAACGGCATTGCTTGGAAGGCCAGCGGTAAGCTCATGAAAATCAACCCTGGCCCTTGGCCGGGATTCATTCCGTTAGCGAAAATAATCGGGAAAATAGCCAAGCCAGCCATCAGCGCGACAACGGTATCAGCAATGGCCACACTGAATGTCGTGCGTGCAATGGAGTGCCCTTCTGGCAGGTAAGAGCCGTAGGTAAGAATGGCACCAGACGCGAGCGACAAGGTAAAGAAGGCATGCCCCAGTGCTGCTAAGAGCCCTTCACTGCTTAACCCTTCGGCATTGAAAGAAAACAGAAAAGACCAAGCTTCGGCAAAGCCACCAGAAAAAGCACCGTAGCCGATCAGTATGCCCAGCATGATCACCATGCCTGGCATCATCCAACTGACACTCTTTTCAATACCTGCTTGTACGCCTTTGCCGACGATGAACATGGTCAGCACCGTCACTAGCGTGCTCCAGGCACCCAACGTGAAAGGATTGGCATTATTAGCGGCAAAAATTGCCGCCATATCATCAACACTATTACCGGCTAGCCCGCCGCTCAGCAGTTTCCATAGATAGGAAAATGACCAGCCAGCGACCACCACGTAGAACGACAGAATCATGAAACCACACAGCATGGCCATCCAGCCAAAGATCGACCAGAAACTGCCGCGCCCCGATTCATGCACCACTCGACGGATAGCATCAATCG
Organism: Halomonas sp. 3D7M; assembly: GCF_014897885.1. Taxonomy (NCBI): domain Bacteria; kingdom Pseudomonadati; phylum Pseudomonadota; class Gammaproteobacteria; order Oceanospirillales; family Halomonadaceae; genus Halomonas; species Halomonas sp. 3D7M. Next base: position 43,359 of record NZ_JABUZF010000258.1, read on the forward strand.
GGCTGCCCCTGCCACGACGCCCGAAGCTGATTTCAGCCATCATGATAGGCACACCTACCGCCAATATGCAGGCCAAATAGACCAGCACAAAAGCGCCACCTCCGAACTCGCCAGTGATGTAAGGAAACTTCCAGATATTACCCAGGCCCACTGCCGAACCAGTGGCTGCTAGCACAAACCCCCAGCGGCCCAGCCACAGCGTTTTGGGGGGCGTATTTGTCGTTGTCATTGGGAAACCTTATAAATTTATATTGTTTTTTAGGCTATTTATTATGAGCAGCTAGAACAGCTACTTAAGAGCGATTAACTGCCTATAAAAGCCAACCAACTGCGGTCAATCAGTCATAAAGAGCAATCTATAAAGAGTCTATGGAGATAGCCATAGGGCAGGAATGGGCTTAAATCGCATTCGGCGAGGCGCCGCCCGTATAAGCGGCATGAAACTGTAAAGTAATCGTTACGCTCAGAAAAAAATGCCGAAGCGTGGTGTCCTGCTGTTGTATTTTTCTGACAAACTGTAAATAAATCGTGACAGTTAATTCACCTGCTATACGAACTTTTTTAAGATTTTGCTTAAGTAGTGTCTTGAATGCGGCTTCAAGTGCTGTCTCAAGTACGCTTTCAAGTGCCGTCTTGAGCACCAATACCGTAACGTTTGAGTTTATTGGCAATGGTTGTGTGGGAAACACCCAACCGCTTGCCTAACTGACGGCTGGAGGGATATTGCTGATACAGCGTACTTAAGATATTTCTTTCCACCTCGCCTAGCATGTCGCTCAAGCGTCCCTCTAACGGAATACCCGCTAGCTCAGAAGACGCTTCGCTGTGAGGAAGACGCAAATGCACCGGCTGAATGGCTTTCTCTTCACATAGCGACACCGCCTGGAACAACACATTTTCCAGCTGACGCACGTTGCCCGGCCAGTCGTAGCGGGTGATTTTTTCCAACGCAGCAGGTGAAAGTTCAGGCAAAGGGCAACCTATCTGGCGCGCCGCACGATCAAGCACATAGCTCGCCAACTCCTCGATGCCGTCCAAACATTCACGTAAGGGAGGGACCTGTAGCAACAGCACATTAAGCCGGTGATAAAGATCCAGCCGAAACAGCCCTTCACTACACAGCTGCGGCAGGTTCTGTTGAGTGGCACAGATCACCCGGACATCCAGGAAGGTTTCCTCGTCGCTACCCACACGCCGGAAGCCGCCATCCTGAAGAAAACGCAACAGTTTTGTCTGCAGCCGTGGGCTCATTTCACCGACTTCATCGAGAAACACGGTGCCGCCTTCGTTAAGCTCCAGAAGGCCAAGCTTTCCTTCTGGCCGGGCGCCTTCAAAAGCCCCCGGCGCGTAACCGAAAAGCTCTGTCTCGGCCATTGATTCTGGCAGCCCGGCACAATTGAGCACCACAAACGGCGCTTGCCCGCGATGGCTTGCCAAATGGCAGGCTCTGGCGACCAGTTCTTTCCCAGTCCCCGTTTCCCCTACAATCAGCAACGGGGCATCCAGTGGCGCCATGCGCCGCGCTTCATTGATCACGGCTGCCAATCGCGAACTCGACTGAAAGATAGCCTCAAAGCCACGCAGTTCCTGGCGCTGCACCTGATAAATCCGTGCCCCGAGGCGGTCGGCACGGTGCAATGTCACCACCGCCCCGGCTAATGAATCCACCTTGGTGTCTTCGGTGTGCAGTGGCGCAATATCGGCGAGATAGGTATCGCCTTTCAGCTTGATCCGCAGCCCATTGATACGTGAGTTGTTGCGGCGAATCACCTCGGGAAGGTCGACTTCGTCAAGGTAGCGATCCAGCGATAGCCCTGGTACTTCTTGAACGCGCACCCCCAATACCTGAACGGCGATACGGTTGGCCGCTACAATGCGACCCTGCATATCTATCGACATAACGGGGTCAGACAGCGAAGACAGCAATGCGTCCAACTCCAAATGACGACGCTCGCTGGGCATCAAGCTCGCGCGTTTGACGCCAAAAACACCTGGGATAGCTTCCAGTGCCGGTTTAAGCGTGCTCAATTGAGCATTAAGCAACTTCGGGACATGCAAATAGATGGTATTGCCCTGCTCGCCCCCAACTTCGCCCCGCGCGACATTTATGCGGTAGTCAGCAAACTGGGCCACTATATCGCGAAGAATACCGATACGATTCTGACAGTTAAATTTAAGACGCATAGAGCCCTCACGGCACAAAACTAACGTAGCTACTTAGGCTTTGTCTGAAAAGTCAGTAATTTCAGACATCGCTTAGCCACCACTCACCGGCAGCCCCTGCTCCTCTTTCATACTCCGCAGTATGATTTCAGAGCGAACCTGGGTGACATTAGGATGAGGTAATAAATGGTGATGAATAAAGTCTGAAAACTCAGTGAGGTCCTTGGCGATAACGTGCAGTACATAGTCCGCATCCCCCGACACAGAATAGGCCTCACGCACCATGGCGTGCTTCGTCAGTAACGTTACAAAATCATCATCCATGCTCTCACCATGCGCTTTGAGATTAACGCGGGTGATCGCACGCAAGCCAAACCCCAGGCTGGAGGCATCAAGCCTCGCCGAATACCCCTTAATCACCCCTTCGGCTTCTAGCCGCGCTTTACGCCGGGAGCACTGAGAGGGAGACAAGCTGACGCGCTCTCCCAGCTCTGAATTGGTGAGGGCTGAGTTCTTCTGCAATACTGATAAAATTGCAAGATCATATCGATCCAAAGAAATCCCGTGCATAGAACACTCCAGTTGCGCACAAGCTGTGCGCTATTTGGCGATATCTTAGGTTAGTTTGCAACCTAATTGCACCGCCTCTTCCCTATACTGAGCTTGTTCACTTACAAGACAATAATAGGAGAGACAGCGATGGGACCTTTTCCTCATGACGCGCCAAAAGTAACCATAAGCGATGCAAACCCAGCGGGCACCGATGGTTTTGAATTTGTTGAATTTGCCCATCCTGAGCCGGAAAAGTTAGACAGCCTGTTTCGGCAAATGGGCTTCGTCCCCGTTGCCAAGCACCGTGATAAGTCAATCACCGTTTATCGTCAGGGTGATATTAACTATCTGCTTAACAGCGAGCCTAACTCGCATGCATCAGCGTTTATTGAGGCGCACGGCCCCTGTGCACCGGCCATGGCTTGGCGCGTTGTTGATGCTCAGCACGCCCTAAAACGTGCCGTTGAGTTAGGGGCTGAAGAGTTCACTGGCAATAAGTCCATCGATGCGCCTGCAGTTGTTGGTATTGGCGGCTCGCTGCTTTACTTTATTGATACGTATGGCGAAAAAGGCAGCTGTTATTCAAATGAGTTTGAATGGTTAGATGAGGTAAACCCTAAGCCTAAAGGGTTTGGCTTTTACTATCTTGACCACCTCACTCATAACGTTATTCGCGGCAATATGGACACGTGGTATAAGTTTTATCACGACACCTTTAACTTCCGTGAAATACGCTACTTCGATATCACCGGTAAAGTCACCGGTCTTACTAGCCGCGCATTAACCTCTCCCGATGGCAAAATTCGTATCCCGATTAACGAGAGTGCCGACGATCACAGCCAAATTGAAGAGTACTTGCGCGAGTATAATGGCGAAGGTATTCAGCACATTGCCATTGCAACGAACGATATCTATACCGGCACTGACTTAATTGCTGATGCGGGGCTTGAGTTTATGCCTGGCCCACCGAACATCTATTATGAAAAATCGCTTGAGCGCGTAAAAGATCACCAAGAGCCCCTCGATAAACTCCGTAACCGTGGCATTTTGATTGATGGTGAAGGCGTTGTAGGCGGTGGCGAAACCAGAATTTTGCTACAGATTTTCTCAAAAACGGTGATTGGTCCGATCTTCTTCGAGTTTATCCAGCGTAAGGGCGATGATGGTTTTGGAGAGGGCAATTTTAAAGCACTGTTCGAATCCATCGAAGAAGATCAAATTAACCGCGGCGTATTGCAAAGCACTGCTGACTAGTACTTATGACTAGTGCTGCTAAATGGTAAAAGGAAACACTGTGTACGACGCGTGGCGTAACTATGCAAATGCCCCCCAAGAGGGGGCGATTGTTTGCCCTTCTAAACTTATAGAAGAAGGCAATGCACACTGCATGGAAGTTATTAGTAACGATGGTTCTTTCCCCGTCATTGTAACGCGCATAGAGGGTGCAATTTATTGCTACGTCAATGCCTGCCCCCACCAATACTTACCTTTAAATTACCGGTCGGACAGTGTTATTTCGTCAGATAGAAGCCGTTTGCTATGCAGTGCCCATGGCGCAGCGTTTGATATTAAAACAGGCAACTGCTTAGCAGGTGCTTTTGATAACCTTGACGCAATACCGGTGTTTGAAGACCCGCAAGGCAATGTTTGCATTGGCTGATGCTAGATTAAGCCCTGCGATAATGGCCTCAGGCGGCCTATCGCAGGGCTTATCGCTTACAGCGTGAGGCCGAGCAACAGGTAAGCAGCCAAGGAGAGTATGGCAACGGCAAGCGCAAAGGGAATTTGCGTCTTGATATGGTCGATATGGTCAGAAGCAGCCCCTGTGGATGCAAGCACAGAGGTATCCGACAACGGCGAGCAGTGATCCCCGAACACACCGCCACCCGCTACGGCTGCCACCGTGGCATATACCAGCGGTGTCAGCATATCGCTGCTGAAGTTGAATGCGAGCGGCACAGCCAGCGGCATCATGATAGCGAAGGTGCCCCAAGAGGTACCGGTTGAAAAGGCGATAACGGCAGCGATAAGGAATGTCATCGCTGGCAGTAATGCCGGTGTCAGCCAGCCACCGGTGGCTTCAACGATATAGCTGGCCGTGCCCATGTCTTTGGAAAGCTGATTCAACGAGTAGGCTAACGCCAGAATAATAATGGCTGGCATTACTCCCTTCATCCCGGCCATCGAGGTTTTCATAATGTCGTTGAAGGGAATGCCCTGAAGGCGCATAACGATACCGAGAAACACAGAAGCCGCCAGAAACGCTTCCATGGTCTTGGCCGAGTCCATCACGATAAAGGTGCCGACAGCAACGCCGATCACCACCAGTACCGGGGCGAAAAAATTCCAGAATAGGTTGGTACGCGCGCCGTCATAGGGCGGAATTTCGGTCAGCTCCTCGCCCACCAGTGGTTCTGCCCCATCACGCAGCACTTTGCCCTCTTCCTGAGCGCGACGCTCGGCTTCGCGCATCGGTCCAAACAGTGGAATAACACCGACAATGACCAGCCCCACGACCAGCACCGAGAGCCATGCATAGAGGTTAAAGGGAACCGCATGTAGAAACACGCCCATCGCCTGTGCAGCATTTTCGATGGGCCCCATGCCAATCAGTAAGCCAGAAATAAACACTGCCCAGCCAGTGATCGGAACCATCACACTCACCGGGGCGGAAGTGGAGTCCGCGATATACGCCAGCTTTTCCCGCGATACCCGATAGCGATCCGTCAGGCCGCGCATGGTGCTACCGACAAACAAGGGGCTGAAATAGTCGCTGAAGAAAACGAACATGCCCATCACCCAGGCAATCAACTGAACCCGCACTCGCGATAAAGCACGGCGTTCCACCCAGGCGGTAAAGTTCTGAATCGCCCCTGTGCGTTGGAAGAACGCGATCACTGTGCCAATGAAAAGCTCCAACAGCAGTATCCAGGAGAAACTGGTGGTGCCCAGGGTTTCCTTTAACAGCGTGGGAAAGCCCATCAAGCCATTGCCCAGGGTAATCACCCCAACGAAACAGGCGACTGCCAGCGAGAAAACGGTGTTGCGGGTAATAAATGCCAGCACAATGGCTAATGCCGCCGGCATGATGGACAGCAGCCCAATATGATCTTGAGGATCCATTGTCATCTCTCTTTTTTATAATGGTGAGTGGGGATCAAGTTTCTTGTTTTGCCTTACGGCGCTCCATTTCACTGGTCAGGTAGAAACCCAACCGACGCACGGGATCGGGCGGCATCCAACTCGCCTTGCCGAATAACGACGCAATATTTTCGACCGGCTGACCCATGGCATGGCGCGCCAGGGCATCGCCAAGGAAGGTACCCTTGACGATACCGCCGCCATTGCACCCCGCTGATACATACAAACCGGGCTGGATCTCCCCCCACAGTGGCGCACCGTTATAGGTCAGCCCGGTGGTCCCTCCCCAGACCTTATCGAAGCGCACTGGGGTGAGTTCGGGATAGCGCGCCTCAAGGCTCGCTTTCAGTTCAGCCTCAATACGGGCGTTATCGGCTTCGCGTTCATAGCTGTAACGCGAACGAATCATCAAGCGCCCATCGGCGGTGGTGCGCAGCGTACAACCCAAGCGATGTGCGGGTAGCAGTCCCCAGGTCGTCGCAGCAATGCGTTGTCGTTCAAGCCCAGGCAAAGGCTCGGTAATAGCGGCATAGGTATAAATAGCGGTTAGCCGCGAAGGGTCTGCGCCCAAGGCCCTAGAAAACGCGTTATTGGCCAGGATTACCTGTCCAGCCGTTACTTCACCCTCGGGTGTAGTGACACGCCACTTTTTGCCATCAGGCTTGATTTGAGTCGCGGGAGAGTGCTCATGCAGTTCGATTCCGGTTTCCAATGAATCCGCTAAACCAACAATCAATGCTGCAGGCTGAACGAGATAACAGTCCGGTGAATAAATACCCTGTGTGTAGTAGCGCGTGCCAATTCGCTCAGCCAGTTGGCTAGCGCTCAAGGTCTGGTAAGAAAGGCCTGCAGCGTTAAGAAAAGCTTCATACTGGGCCAAGGCGCGCTGGCCTATCGCACTGCGGGCAGCTCGATAAGTGCCGCTACGTTCGAGTTGGCAGTCAATTCCCAGCCGTTCGACCCGCTCNCCCAGCCGTTCGACCCGCTCGCGCAGTAGCGCCATGGTTTGTCGGCTTAATGCGTTCAGTGTCTCCATGCGCTCAAGTTCTTCGGGGCGAGCATCATTGGCTAAAGCGATTTCCAGCATGAAACCAGAGTTACGCCCAGGGCTACCTTCACCCACTTGGTCGGCTTCAAGAATTTTGATGCGGTCTTCAGGCCGCGCCTGCTGCCAGGCCGTAGCTGCCGCGAAGCCGGTGTAACCGGCCCCGATGATGACGACATCCGCCTCAGTTTGGCCACGCAAGGCGGGGGTCGGCTGGCGCTCTGGAAGCCAGGCGTTCCAGCCGCACAGGCGCTGATGGGATGGATGCGTGGGTTGTGACATGACGATTTAATCCAGATACAGCAGGCCGTGGGCCTGATTAACCATAGCGGCGACTTCCTCTTGCATGCCTTGGAGTACCTCCAACTTATGGGCCGTCGTCATGCGAGATTTGAGCATTGAGCAACTCATGGCTCCCAAGGGGTGGCCACTATGGTCGAGGATGGGAATGGCTAAGCCGCAGTATTCCGGGAGTAGAGAACCTTCAACGCCACGGGCGTAGCCATGTGTTAGTAGATGGTTAATTTCGGCTTCGACATCGGCGGTGGCAATCGCGTAATCATCCCGCAATCGTGTCGCGTTGTGGTCGAGAATCTCGCCTCGCTCATCCGCACCGAGATACGCGAGCAAGGCAATCGACGCTTGGCCGACACCCAGCGGCAAGCGCCCTCCCGTCGCCCTAACGAAACTGCCCACCGGATAAGCACCGTTCTGTACTTCCAGGCAAACCGCGTAGATACCATCGCGGGCGAACAGATAGAAACTGTCTCCCCAGCGTTGTGCCAACGCCAGCAGCCTCGGTCGAGCCAAATCTCGCAATCCAGCGCCATTGCCCGCCTGAGCACCAAGCACTAGCAACTCATAGCCCAGCAGGTAACGCCCACGAATGGGGGAAGAGCGTAAAAACCCTTGCTGCTTGAGACCTTTTAACAACCGATAGAGCGTAGGACGGCTGAAACTCAGCTCATTCAGATAATCGTCGACACTCGCACCGCGGTGGCCACCACGTGCGGTAATTTGCAGTATCTGCATGGCGTGAACGAGCGTGCTGGGGCCTGATGAGGTGATGTTTTCATTTACCGGCATTATGTTTATCGTTATTTGTCTAGGTGAGCTAGAACATAGCAAGACAAATTCGCGAGTTCATCTCACTAAATGAGACACAACCATTTTCACGCGATAAATCAGATGTCGGGCAATTGACTCTGTCGAACAACGCCGATCATTGCCTATCATTTTGCCGGTCTGTGCGTCAGTCTATCCACTGGCGCTTGTTGTCACTGAACAATCACACCGCCAAGGCATAGCATTGGCGCACAAGGAGAATGGCAAACGATGGGGCGCAACCAAACGGCACTCAATGCCTTACTTCTGCTGCTGCCACGGCTGGCTCATTTTGCCTGGCGTGTCGTGTGTCATTTCCTGAAAAATCGCGGCATCCTGCTTGCCGGTGGGGTGGGTTACAACATTTTGCTCTCCATCGTGCCGCTATTTGCAGTATTGGTTGTGCTGTTAACAAAAGTGGTGGATCAACAGCATTTACTCAGCGTTCTTGCTGTACAAGCGCGCCACCTAGCACCGGCCCATGCCGAAGTGTTGATGGATGCTGTCCGCAGCCTGCTGGAGTCTCGCGACGTCATCGGCATTCTTAGCTTACCCATTCTACTGCTCTTCAGCTCCTTCGCCTTTCGCATGCTCGAAGATGCCTTGGCGATTATCTTCCATGCGCCAGAAAGCCCCCATATCAAGCGCAGTGTGTGGGTATCGGTGATGCTGCCGTACGCTTTCATGTTAGTGCTAGGGGCGGGGCTGCTGGCCTTAACGCTGGTAGTCACCCTGGCCAGCTCGCTCAATACGCTGATGATGGCGCTCTTTGAGCGGCAACTGCCGTTTGCAGGGTTTTCCGAACCAGTCCTTAACTTATTCAGTTTTGCTGGGGTTTTCTTATTGTTTAGCGCTATCTATAAGGTGCTACCGGTGGTGCGTATCGCGTTGCGCCGAGCGATCATCGGCGGCTTTATCGCGGCGCTGCTGTGGGAAGGCGTGCGGCTGCTACTGGTTTACTATTTCACTCACCTCTCGTTCGTCAACGCCGTTTACGGATCCCTAGCAACGCTGATCATTGTGCTGATCAGCCTGGAAGTCGGTGCCATCATTTTATTGCTGGGCGCACAAGTCATTGCTGAGCTAGAGCGCAATACACGCCTCGGCCTGCCTTGGCATATTGACCCAGACCGACAACCCATCACCCACCTTGATTAAGACATTACATTGAAATGCCGCCATCTTTTGATGGCGGCATTTATTTGAGCGCTATTTATAAGAGGGCGGCCCCCTTTATACTCGCCTAGTATCAGGCCATTGTATGCGCCACATGGCGGTCACGTCTGGCGCTCCACACCAGCGTCATCAGAAACAGTGCCAAGCCCAAGAAATCCAGCAGTAAGTTTCCATGGGGCCACAGCATTAAAGCACCAATGGGGAACATGGCTAGGCGCAGCCACCAGGGCAACTCGCTTTCCAGATAGCCTTCCAGCCCTGCGATAATGGCGTAAATACCGAACAACGCGAAGGCGAACACCACCAGCATTTCGGTCGGCGTCCCGGTGATCATTGGCGACCACACAAACAGCAAGGGAATGATGTAGAGGCCCTTGGCAATTTTCCAGGCGGTAAAACCAGTACGCATAGGCGGCGTTTTGGCGATAGCCGCCGCAGCGAAGGCGGTAAGGCATACTGGCGGAGTCACATTGGAGTCCTGAGATAGCCAGAAAATCACCATGTGCGCCGCCACCAGCATCATCGATATCGTGTGCGACGAAAGCGCCTGCTCGTAGAGTTGTGAACGGAAATCGTCCGGCACCACGGCCAGTAGTTGTTGGGCACTGGCAGCGTCCATCGGGGCATTCAGCGCTTCCAAGGCATCTGGCGCGGCAAGCATAAAGATCGCCCGTGCCTGCTCGGGCAAATCACCGGCCATAATCAGCTCTAACAGCTGGCTTTCCGCCATCAAACCATACAACGCAGGTGCCGATAGCGTGCCCAATACGATGTAAGCGGCCGTCACCGGCAACCCCATTCCCAGTATAAGAGAGGCCAGCGCGATCAACACAATGGTGATTAACAGGCTGCCGCCCGCCCAGTCTGAGATCATCAACGAAAAGATGTTACCAATGCCGGTCGTCGACACCACATTGACGATCAAACCAACCGTCAGCAGTAGAATGGCGGTGGAAACCATATTGCGGGTGCCCAGCACCAGGGCGTCGATGATTGCCTGAAGCTTCATGGGTGAACGTGATAGCCAGGAAGCAACGACCACCGATACGATAGCGATACCGGCAGCGTAGGTGGGGGTGAAGCCATTGACAAGGGCGACTACCAGTATCACAAGTGGCAGCAGGTAGTGCCAACCGCCCTTCAGTACGTCAATCAGCCTAGGAGCCTGTTCCATCTCTACCTTCTGGGCACCGCTACGCTTGGCTTCAATGCGCACGAACATGGCCACCGAGAGGAAGTACAGCAGAGCAGGAAGCGCAGCGACACCAATGATGGTGAGATACGAGACCTGGGTGTAAGAGGCCATGATAAAGGCACCCGCTCCCATGACGGGGGGCATAAGCTGGCCCCCAGTTGAAGCTGCGGCTTCAACGCCAGCCGCAAAACGCGGTGGAAAACCGGCCTTACGCATTAGGGGAATAGTGATCACACCGGTGGAGACTGTATTGGCCACGCTGGAGCCAGAGACCGACCCCATAAGCCCTGAAGCGAATACCGCTACAAACCCCGGGCCACCAACAAAGCGACCCGCGGCACAACGTGCCAGCTCGATGATGAACTCTCCAGCACCCGAACGTACCAGGAAGGCGCCAAAGAGAATGAACATGAAAACGTAAGACCAGGAAATCCGGGCAATCGAGCCCAGCATGCCGTCACCGCCGAGGAAGCTGCGAAACAGCACGGTTTCCCAGTTCAGCCCGGGGAAATTGAACACCCCGCCGACATAGCGCCCCCACCAGGCAACGTACGTCAGCGCAATGATACATAGCAGCGGGATAAACCAGCCGGTAGTCCGG
>NZ_JABUZF010000258.1:54392-59417 GCF_014897885.1 Halomonas sp. 3D7M
AATCGACACGATCCAGTCAGCCAGGGAAAAGCGTACCCCACGGGCATAAAGCGCATCCTCGAAACCGATTAAATAGAACGCACAGCCTAGGGCGGCTAGACCAAGACACACATCAACGGCGAGTAATAGGCGCTGACCACTAGCCGAGCGCGCTTTGAACATAGGCACGGAAAGCGCACACAACAGGCCGAACATACCGAAGTGTAATGCACTAACCCAAATCTCTGAGACAGTGCCCAGGGTATTGAAATAGATATGTGAGAAAGCAACGACGATGGCGAGCAAGCTCAGAATCCGCCCAAGCCAGGGGTGCTCAAGGCGCTCTGCAGCGCTGCTTGCGGATTCATCGCGCACCGTATCAGGTGTCGAATGACTCATGGTGTACCTCATAAAACTAAGTAAGGCATAGGGAGGCCATCCGCCCGGCTTATGCCAGGCAGATGCAGGACGATAGGCCTTCAGCCTTCGAGAAGATGTTCCGGAATTTCAATGCCTTGTTCTTGGAAATAGCGCGCGGCACCGGCATGCAGTGGCATCGGCAGACCGTCGAGCGCTTTCTCCAGAGCCATGTCACGCGTTGCAGGGTGAATGTTATTCAGAAACGGCAGGTTCTCGAACATGGCTTTGGTTATTTGATACACATGCTCTTCAGGAACATCGGCGTTAACCACCAGAATGTTGGGCTGGGAAATGGTATTGATCGGGGAGTCCTGACCAGGGTAAGTGTCGGCGGGAATTTCGAAAGCACTCCACACTGGGTACTGGCTGTTAATGCGTTCAAGTTGCTCAGCGGTCACGTCCAGGGTAGTAATGTCATCGCCCATATTGGCATAGGCACTGGTCACGGCGGAGGCCGGAACGCCTGCCGGTATGTTCATACCGTCTATATTGCCGTTCTGCATGGAATCAGCGCTGGCACTGTAGCCCAGGTAGGCAATATCCATCTGCTCCGGATCAATATCCAGACCGGCAAGAATTTGCCGACCAGAGCCTTCGGTACCGGAATTACGCGCACCAATGGAGAAACCGCGCCCGTATAGCTGGGCCAAGTCATCGATGGTGCCAGTATCGACAAGAGCGTCGCGCATCACAAAGTGCTCCACGTTCTGCCACAACATGGAAACTGAGCGTACGTTGTCATAGGCTTTGGGCACCGGCCCCTCACCGGACCATGCCCAGGCGCCGTAGAGCGCTTGCAGAATGCCGAATTGAGCCTGATCATCATCCATCAGGCGCAAGTTTTCCGCTGAACCCGCCGAGCTGATGGCGGAAACGGAGATGCCGTGAGTAGGCTCGAGCTTGACACGTATCAGTGTAGAAAGTGCGACGCCTACCGGATAGAACGTGCCACCGGTGGTGGCGGTGCCCATGATGTATTGTCCGTCCTGGGGAGAGTCCTGGGCGGTAACAGCGGAGACACTGACGCCGAATGCAGCGGCGGTAGCGAGACAAAGAGCGGTTTTAAGAAATTGGCGTTTCAGCATGGTGTTGCTCCCAGCTTATTGGAATTGTTGGAGTAATCACTACTCCTTCCCCAATAGAGCGAGAAGCTAGCCAACTTTAAACAAAGCCATAAAAATCAATAAATTATGATTTCACCTCTACGACAAAAGGCGAAGGCGCCTGAACGACCATCGGCCATTTTTCGCCGATGGTTTTTGCCCTCATCGGCAAAAAATGGCCGATGAATCAGCCCTAGCGCATTAACTCTTGAATCAATCGTTTAGGTCGCGAGAAAGTCTTCGCGGCGTAACTGGTGACGCTGCATTTTCTGATTGAGTGTACGGCGAGGCAGGTCGAGTTCATCGAGTACCGCTTGAATATTGCCATTATGGCGCTGTAGCGCTTCTTTCAAGACGGTAGCCTCAAATACTTCCATACGCACAGAGAGTGCAGACGCTTGATTTGGCGGCATAGGCGAGCTTTGCCAGGGCAGATCCAGCCCAAGAATAAAGCGCGTGGCAATATTGCGCAGCTCGCGGAGGTTTCCAGGCCACCGATGATTGCCGAGGGCAGTCAGCAGTTCTGTGGTGGGTTCGCGTAGCGGCCTTTCGTGAACATCAGCGGCTTGATGGCAGAAGTGACGAAACAGTAAGGGAATATCTTCGCGGCGCTCACGCAAGGGAGGAATCGCCAGCTCAGCAATCGCCAGACGATAATAAAGATCCTCGCGAAAATCTCCTTGCGAGACCATTTCCAGCAAGTTCTCTTTACTGGCCGCCACGACCCGAAGATGGAGGTGAATAACCTGGTTGCTGCCTAGCCGGGTAATTTCACCTTCCTGCAGTGCGCGCAATAGCTTAACCTGGGCAGACAGTGGCAGTGACTCTATTTCATCCAAAAAGAGGGTGCCGTGGCTAGCGGTTTCCAGCAGGCCTATACGTCGCTCTCCCGCCCCGGTAAAGGCACCTTTTTCATGCCCGAACAGCTCTGATTCAATTAATTCACTGTTCATGGCGCCACAGTTCAACGCCACAAAAGCGCCTTGGCTACCGCTGCCAAAGTCATGCAAGGCGCGAGCCACGACTTCCTTGCCGCTGCCCGTTTCACCATTGATAACCACGTTGGCGCGGCTAGCAGCTAAGTTTTCCACTTGGCGCCGCAGTAGTTGCATCAGTGCAGAATCGCCAAGCAGGCGCGTGCTTAAATAGTTATTCCGTAATGCCTGCTGTAACTGCAAGTTTTCCAGCGCCAGGGCCCGATGCTCTAGTGCTCGTCGTACACACTCCTCAAGGCGTTCAGGATCGAAGGGCTTTTGCACAAAGTCCCAGGCCCCCTGCTGAATCGCAGCAACCGCCATGGGGACATCACCGTGGCCCGTGATCAGAATCACCGGGGGCGGCGTATCGAGTGCTTGCACGGCGGCAAACAAGGCCAAGCCATCCATCTCGGGCATCTTGATATCACTGACGACGACACCGCACGGCTGGCCGTTTTGAAGTGCATTCAGCGCCTTACCGGCGCGTGAAAACGTGTGAACCTCTAATCCCGACACCTCCAACCATTGGCTAAGAGAGTCACGGACATCGGCTTCATCGTCCACTAGCCAGACGGGCAGAGAAGCAGCCGGTAGCCGAGCTAAGGTGCTAGAAGGTGCGTGCGTCATGAAGGTGTCTCCTCACCATGCGGTAATGTCAGACAAAACCAAGCGCCCCCAGCAGGGTGATTACCAGCGCTGAGTTTACCGCCAAGATCCTGAGCAATGCCGTAGCTAATAAACAGCCCCAGCCCTAAGCCTTCCCCAACCGGTTTAGTCGTAAAGAATGGGTCGAACATCTGCTCGATCACCTCTTGAGGCAAGCCAGGGCCATTGTCATGGACCGTCAACCGCACTTGCTCCGTCGTTACCTCAACATGAAGACGAATGACGCCATTGGGTATCTCATTCAAAGCATCCAGCGCATTACGCAGCAGGTTGGTGAGCAACTGCTCCAGGCGAACGTCATCGCCGCGCACCCAGAGCGACTGCTGCCAATCACCGTCACGCTCCAAACGCACTTTTTGCTGCTGGAAACGCTCCTCCAGTAGTTCTAGTACGAAGTTCAGGCTGGCCGGAAGATCCACACCCTCCTGGCTCTCGCCCTTGCGAGCAAACAGCTTTAGCTGCTCGATTAACCGAGCGAGACGTTTGCTCAATACCTGAATACGCTGGAAGTTGTCGCCTGCCATTTCCTGACGGCCGAGCGCCAACAACCGCTCACCGTTGGCAGCATAAGTGCGTATGCCTGAAAGAGGTTGATTAAGCTCATGGGCAATGCCTGCTGCCATGGTCCCCAAGGCGGCCAACTTACCCGCTTGGACCAGTTCAGCTTGCGCATCCTCTAAAGCCTGGGTGCGTTCCTGGACACGTTCTTCCAAGCGAATATTGGTTTGTTGGATGATTTTCGCCTGAGCATCACGCATGTGTTGGCGTTTTTGGCGTTCACGCAACCACAAGCCAAACAACAAAAGAGCGGAAAGCGTGACTAAGCCCGCCAGGAGTACGTTGCGAGCACTGATATAAAGTGGGCGCACTGGGCTAAGATAATGCATCGACCAACCCAGGGTAGAAAGCGGCAGGGAAGCGACCAGAAAACGCTCGCCTCCTCCTTGTGCTTGGTTGCCTATTACCAGTGTATCGTCATGCAGGCGCTGGCCGAGAGGGGAAAGCGGTTTATCGAGAAATTGACGTTGGGCACTAATCTGCGCCAATGCATCATCAGGAAGCCCATCAATGTGCTGAAACCGCCACTGCTCGCGGCTAGAAAGTATCACAACGCCATTGGCATCCGACAAAATGACGTTTTCTTGTGCTCGACGCCAATCCTCTTGAAGCGCTTCCAGTGAGACCTTAACCACCAGGACACCCGCAGAGACAGTATCGTCGCCAAAAGTAACGACATAAGAGGTGAAATAACCCGGCTGTCCGGTTGTATCACCGATCGCAAAGAATTCACCGCTACCACTCTGCATGGCATCGTAAAAATAGGGGCGGAAGTGATAATCGTGGCCAATGAAACTTTGCTCGAGTTCATAGTTGCTGCTGGCCAGGGTGACGCCTTGCTCATTCATCAGAAAAATGGCGTCAGCGCCCGAACGCTCAGCGACCTCAGCCAAGTGCTGATTAACAGGAGATAGCAATAGCTCACTGGGTTCGCGCAGGGCAGCCTGGACTAAAGGCTGCTGGGCCAGTAAGTCAGGCAGATAGGTAAAGCGCTCAAGCGCGCCTTGCAGACTACTGGTGTAGAGCGCTAGACGAGTATTCGCGTGACGTTGGGCATCCGCTTCGGCGTGGCTGTATTGCCAATGCCATAACCACCATAACCCCAAAAGGCTCAGCACGATTAAAGAGGCCAGAACCAGCGCATACAGCCAAATCTTTCTGCTCACTGTGAGTTTGCCTCAACGGTCGAATTGATCAGGCCCAAGAGCTTATCATCCAGGTGTAAGCACGCCCATTGTCGGAGGTATCTCTAACGCCCTCCAGCACAGCGGCAAACTTATCACTATGCGGTTGCCACTGGTGTCCCCGGCGAGCCAATGGCA